>JAKACV010000086.1 GCA_021821085.1 Bacillota bacterium
AAAAGAGAAACGCTGGTACAGCGGTCATAGCCCGATAAAGCGGGCAATGACCCTAGCTACGCATGGCGCTGTATAAGTGACATTTTCACTGACGAGTTAAGGTGACATTTTCACTGACGCTTGACAGTTACTTGTGAAATGAGCCTTTTTCGATGTGGTCACTGGAGCCTCGCGAGCGGGCACGGCATGCGCTTCACTTGCGTGCACGGATGCCGTGACGCTTCGCTTCGGCCGCGCAAATACGTTACGCACATACCGCACCCGCTCACTTAGACATCCTCAAGCCACGCAAAATCGGCCCCCCCTCGTGACGGCGCCTGTGGATATCCTTCATTCGTTTACATATCCTCATTCTCTACGAGACGCTGCGCACAAGACTTCGCATCAACTGACTCTGCTTCTCTTGGATACGCCCCAGCAACATGGCCAGCATGACGCACAAGGCTAGCCCACACCGCATCTGCCTTCCCCTGCCCGCGAATTGTGTGCACCTCAAATCCAAATGACACGTCTAATCGACTGTTGACTCGCTCGCTCGATCGGCGTAAAAATTCGTCTGTCTACATTCATCGGCACGCGTAGCCCACTGGCCAAAGGACACTGCGATTGTCCCGCGCAGAGAATCCCAACCTGTTTAGCCGGACACAGTTTCTTAAGCGTTCCACGATCTTTTTCAAATCCTCCGCAAGCCATCTCGCGTCGCACATTCGTCTCCGGACAATAGCAGTAGACAGCTCCCGTCTGATCGTACACGGCGTTTGTCTGTCCAGGAAACAGGCGCGTTTCGTCCGGGTCTTTCCACATCCTACGCAGGTCGATGATGGGCTTGATCCCGTATGCATCCCACAATCGTGTAATCAGTTTGCCGTCGTCATACCCTTTGTCCGCAGCCATCGTCTGGGCCGACCTCAGTATCTGCGGTTGTCGCTTTTGCATTTGATTCAGCAAGTCGTGTGCTCCCGGCATGTCCGACTTTGAAGCGGGTGTTACCGAGAAGGCTACGGGTAGCTCATACGCCGCATCCACGACCAGATGGAGCTTGTAACCAAACCAGCGGACCACTTTCTCCCATGGCTTGTCGTCTTTGTGAAGGCCCTTGTAATTTTTTACACCGTAGTTGGCGTCTAAGTCGCGTCGACCGTCTGGCTCACTCTCTTTACTCGGGTGGTTCGCCCATGACGAGATCGCTTTGCTATCGATCGCTAGGTGTTCACCGAAACCCGACAAGGTTTCTCGCAACGCTTCGACCAAGTGATCGAACATCGCCTCGAGTTCCTCTGTATGACGAAGGAGCTGTTGTAGGAAACGAGTGTATGCGCTCGCGGATGGGATGTCCCAAAGACCGCACATTTCTCGAAGCTGTGCGTTTCGCGCCAGTTCCCGGCGCAGACTTTCGATACTCAGGTGCTGAAACACGACGCCTGCCAGCAGCGAGTTCCACATGCCACGAACCGGGTGATCATTGCGACCCCGACGACCGCGGTGTGCATGAAGACGAGTTAAAAGCGCCTCGTCAGGCATCGAAGTCAGCACCAATCGCAGGCGCGCCAAGTCGCCCAGAGAATCCATTTCATTCCACGAAAATAAGCTGAGTTGTGGTATAATCGCCATACAGGTGAACCCCCTTGGTATTGGTTGCTTTGACACTTCCATTCAACCAAATCGGGGCGCACCTGTATTATTTTTTGTGAAATTATGCTGGGGTGGATTTGATGGTAGGACACTACTTTACGACTGCTCAATCCTGATCCATCAGGGTTTTTGAGTAGTCGCGTGGGGGAAAGTTATTTTTAAGGATCTCTTCAGTCCGCGCCAACACTAGCTTCCGTGAACATCGAAAAAGGCTCATAAAATCAAAAACAAGAAGTGGGAATATGATTGCATGATCTAAAGATCTCATGCAATTCCTCCTTGTCGTTATACTTAATTCACAGGTATAATGTTATCTAAATCTTCCACCTTATTCGAGTTATATATGATAGTCTATTGAGGAGGCTACCATCTTGCACTCACAGTTTCTTGACTTGACACCGGAGAATCTGCACGAGCATCGCAATCGATCTGAACAAAATTGGTCGCGCTTTCTCTCCGATCCAAAAGTCCCCATTTCATTGCGACCTATGATCTATGAATCGTGGTCGCGTTGCCTTCGTGAAGGTATAGATCCACTCTCTAAAGAAACACGTGTTTCCCTTCCATCTGACGAAGTTCAGACGATTTTTCAGCGATCACAATTGTATGAGTACGCTATGCCCACCATTTCACAATTAACCATGCAAGCGCGGCAAACTGGATATATCATTACGATGTCTGATTGCTTAGGTCGTCTCATTTATCTAGATGGCGATCACCAAGCGCTTCATCAAGCTGAAACCATGAACTTTACGCTTGGAGCAGATTGGAGCGAACAGGCGATCGGAACAAATGCCATTGGTACCAGCCTCGCTATCGGAGAACCTCTTCAAGTATTTGCCGCTGAGCATTTTTGCTCTGGTGTGCATGAGTGGGTTTGCTCATGCGCTCCAATTCGCGACCCACTAACGCAAGATATCCTAGGGACAATCGACGTCACGGGTCCATGGCAACGAGCACAATCACACACTTTAGGGTTGATCTCTGCTGCTGCCAAAGTCATTGAGGACAACGTCTACTCGGAGTCACTCAGGCAACGTTTGCAGTTACTAAATGAATACTCCACTAAATGTAAGCGTTTTTATTCAGATGGAGTACTTGTGTTTGATACCCGTTTCCATCTTATTGAGTACAATTACGCGGCGCAAGAAATGATCATAAGAAAAACAGGAATGCATCTCACAGATATTTTAAAACGGCATACATGGCACAGTCTTATCCTCGAACATGCCCCGATTTCAACCAAACAATCCTATAGTGTCTATCTTGATGGACTAGACGAGTTTGTCGAAGTTTATCGGATCACTCATATGAATCAGCGATTAGGGTTTATCATAGTCATTTCCCACGCCCAAGCGATCACTAAGCCAAACACACACACCAAAGGCCCTTGGTCACGAATCATCGGTTGTTCACCCGCCATTAAGTCTGCAATCAATCAATGTGATGTCGTGGCACAGACAAATGTACCGATTTTACTACAAGGCGAGAGTGGCACAGGGAAGGAGTTATTTGCACACGCTATTCACGATGCAAGTCCACAAAATGCCGGTCCCTTTGTTGCAGTCAACTGTGGCGCGATTCCACGGGAACTGCTTGCTAGTGAACTGTTCGGATACGAACCAGGTTCGTTCACAGGGGGAGCAAAGGACGGACGTAAAGGCAAATTTGAAGAAGCTCAGAATGGCACACTATTTCTTGATGAAATCGGCGAAATGCCGCTTGATGCGCAAGTGTACCTATTGCGCGTATTACAGGAACAGGAAGTCACTCGCCTGGGTAGTTCGCGTAAAATCCCATTGAAAGTCCGCATCATCGCAGCAACAAACAAAAGTTTGCATGAGCAAGTTTCATCCAAAACCTTTCGCACAGACCTGTACTATCGACTAAGCGTAGTTTCTGTCACCATTCCCCCACTCCGAGAACGACAAGATGACATTGCAATTCTCAGTCTTTATTTGATCGCGCAACTGGCAAATAAGCATCATTTGCCCATTCCAGAGATCGGCCCGGAAATGATCAACCATTTGAAAGATAGCTATCGTTGGCCAGGCAATATCCGAGAACTGCAAAACACGCTTGAACATGCTGTCATCTTCTGCCGCAACGGTCGTATTACAGACAATGATCTTCCTTCCAGTACAGCAAGCGATATAGTGAACAGTGATAAGCATAAAAATCTGTTTATTCCAAGTGTTTCATCTTCATCAGATCCCCTGTTCCCAACTCAAGATGAAGACTTATCTCAGCTATTCCAAGCAGTAAATGGAAATATATCAGAGCTTAGTCGCCGCTTAGGTGTCGCTCGTTCTACCGTCTATCGACGCCTACGTAAAATCGGGCTGATTGACCCGCAATAAAAACCAGTTGCCATGGTCAAGTCCCCCCGTGGGACTTGACCATGGCAACGTAATCGGAATCAAGTGGCTCGCATTATTTATGCGGATCTGGAACTGGCCGTCCCAACCATTCTTCATAAAATGCATCGATGTCCGGTTCGAAATCATGAATGACAGGATACCATGGTGTGACTGACTCCACTTCAAGTTGCGTCGCACACTGTGGACAATAATACTCTCGAATAACCTGCCACTCTGTATCTGGCGCTAAGTACTTTACGTACAACTCAGACATTTTCTCTTCATTATCTCGAACATACACCAGGGCATGAAGCTTCCAATTTTCTTTGTCACCGCAGAATTCATGACCACAGTCACACTTGATCATCCTTTGCCCATCTTCTTTTAAAACCACATATAAATGTTGACTGTAGGGAAGGAGGATCCTTTCTTTCCAAGGAACTCGCTCTTGTAAAATACTTACATAGGTATCAAATCGCCCCGGATCCTTAAAGGAAGATAACATTTCTTTCAACTTATAAAACTCAATAGTTCCATCAATCAATTCTTCGACCGTTGCCTTATCGTAATTGGTCAATTTCGTCACCTCTTATTTGAATGTTTATGACCTGAACCAAACGTCGGCATTTCAATCTCACTTTCTATCAATGTCCAGCTATCCGACAAATCCCAGAATGTTCGAAAATCATCTAAGAATTTTTCCGTAATCTCGAAACTTGTAGCAAACATATGCCGCACCTGCACAGACGCTTCTTTCCGCTCAATTCGATCCTTTTCTTCCTTCATCCACTCCCGCGTAGGCTTACCTCGTTGCAACCGTTCACTGCGCATTTCCTTTCGCCGTTCTTCTGTTTTCTCAATGTCGACATGATAATTGCCATCCAGATCACATGTGATAACAGCCCCATATACCTTTGACGTATACTCTGGTAATACATAACCACCGTTCAAGTCATTTTCAATATCCAATGGTTTCCGTTCTAGTGGATCTCCATATCCTGGGCCACCTCGTAAATAATTGAGATACAGATCATAATTTCCGTAAATGGTTTCCGTTGTAATTGTCTGTTTATCGCGATTCACGACCTCAGCATGTACATTTTTCTCGTAGTTATGTTGTTCCGGGTACGGATCCCCACCTTGAGGAAATGGCAACTGTTTAGCAAAACGCTGCTTTAAGTCAGTTTGATGTGCATCAAATCGATAACCTGTTGCAGCAGGATAGCCACCCATTAATCCACAGTCGCTTGACATATACCCATTACCCATAAAAAACATTGTCCAATCGCGAGCACCCCATACCATTCTAAGCGTTTCGTAACCGTTGCCCCCACGATACTTGCCATACCCGCCTGTGTTAGGTTTAATCGAACGGCCTAAATAAATCAAGGGTTCTATCAGTTCCCATATCTCCATGTCCCCCATATCACCTTCAGGGTTCCAAATGGCTGCGGCGTGATCAAGCCCATCTTTCACTGCACTAGCTCCAGTTCCCTCTGCGGCTGCTTCAAAACTATTTACCGCATGAATATCATTATATTGATTGTACCCCCCACCCTGTAGCCAATTGCTGGTATTAGCATTACCCGCATTCACTTCTTCGAGATACCCACGTCCAAAGTATGAACGGCTTAGCCCTCGCCACAGCGGACTCCACGCAGAAACAAGAAAGTGCCAAGCGTAGCTGTGCGCCGTTCGTATATCGTCAGGATTCATCCAAGCACCATATGGAAGAGTGAACTTCGTTGCATAGTAAGCGCCATCATTAATCCGATCGTTTGGTATCAGCGTCTGTGTAAGCATTACCCAAATACCGCTTGTGAATGCGACAGGTGTCGCATTGTAGCTGTGCCATCCCCAACGGCTCGACCCGTCAAAATTGAGTTCCATTTGCCCCTTACTGTCAATCGTAATTTCAGATGGAGCATGCATAATAGTATCTATTTTTGCATAAGGTGGCACCTCAACATCAGTATGTCTGTAGGGCACGTCAACAAATGAAACTTGTCGATATTTTCCTGGTATAGTCATCGCCTTAATGCGATTGATGAGTCCTCGGCGACCTTCTTCAATCACCTCACGGATAAATTGCTTATAAGCATCCACGCCTTCTTCCGCAATCACACTGAGCACGAGATCTCGAATCATATGATTGCCCGCTATTCGCGTACGTTCATCGAGTAACCAAAACTTTGTTGTTCGAACCGAACGCTGACTTTCAATCAGCCAGTCTTGTGACAACGTGTCGTTTTGTCCAATTTTCCGACATGCCACTTGATACCCATCATCGTAGCGAGAAACAGGACCAACGGTCATGCTGCCAGGCCCTGTAGCCCCCACATCAATTACGTGAGTAACACCACCTACCCATCCAACAACTTCTCCAGCCCAGAAAATAGGAACAATCGTATGAACATCGCAGGGGTGAACATTACCGATCTGACAGTCGTTGTTACAGAAAATATTCCCTGGTTCGATTCCCGGATTCACTTCATAGTCGTGGTTTACCATGAATTTAATTGCAGCACCCATCGTCCCCACATGAATAATAATTCCCGTTGATGTTAGAACGGAATCGCCCTCTGGCGTATATAGCGTAAAGCATAATTCCCCTTCTTGTTCAACTATAGGAGAAGCAGCTACCTTTTTGGCAGTTTCTCTTGCATGGACTACTCCACCGCGTATTTTTGAAAAAATCTTTTCAAATCGAATAGGGTCTGATTCTTTTAGCTTGAGCTCTTGTAGGCCAGCATAAAATCCTGTTTCCGCTGTCATTCGATCCGTTTCTTCACGCATTTCTTTAAGCGTTTTCCCATTCCAACCAATGTTACGGCGATATTGACTATTGAGTAAATCTCCTTGTTTTACAGATGAATCCGCTTTCCTGATTGTCACAAAAACCCCTCCTTCATATCAAATAGCCTCTCGGCATTCAATTTCCGTTGAACCGCAAGGCTTGCTGCTCCCGCGTGATTGCCTAACCCCTCCAGCATCAGCAAGCCAAGACTGTGCCTCGACGTCGTCAAACTGGAAATTCTCAATCG
>JAKACV010000028.1 GCA_021821085.1 Bacillota bacterium
CAAAAGAGAAACGCTGGTACAGCGGTCATAGCCCGATAAAGCGGGCAATGACCCTAGCTACGCATGGCGCTGTATAAGTGACATTTTCACTGACGAGTTAAGGTGACATTTTCACTGACGCTTGACAGCTTTTTGTCCAGGGAGCCTTTTGCGCTGTCGCACTTCCAAAGTCAAGCGGGCGCGCGAAGTTTTTCGCATTAGCGTCTACGGATCGTCTCAGCCAGACGGATCATGTGATGGAAGAGGGCGGTCCCATAAAATCGTAGTCATGACTCGGGTGAATTTAGAGATTTCCTAGTGATGATCACATGTGGAATGTCTCCATAGATCCGATTGATTCAGTCTGCGCTATGAAGAACTGGGTTCCTTTGGATCCCCTTACGCGTTGAATCCAGCCTGAATAGCCAGTGCCTCAAGCAAGTTGACTTGCCGATTCCGTTCTCCCCTACAAAGTTAGACGACTTTGCGCCCGACAAAACGTACGATACGTGAACTTCCTACTATGCGCATAGAACAAGAAGATCAAGGCATGCTTTCTCGCCTTGATCTTCAGATTGAAGCAGAAAAACCTTTAAAAAAAGTCTATGGACACTACAAGATATTCTCCCTTTGTCGTGTCCACTCTAGTGAAACCAGTGAAAGATTTTCCCTTGTTCTGTCCACACTAGTGACACTTGGAGAAAGAAGCTTACCAAACTCTTTCACTTAGGCAGTTCCTATACACTCGCTTTTTGACGTTCAAGCTCATAGAGCACCGCTTGTAGCTCAGGCGGCCACAGAGCTTCAAATAAAAGTGGTTTTCCTGATCGGGGATGAGTAAATCCAAGCGTCTGTGCATGTAATGCTTGTCCATGCAATCCAAGTGGATCACGCGATGCATACAGCGGATCCCCTGCCACAGGATGTCCAATATAGGCCATATGTACGCGAATTTGATGAGTGCGCCCCGTTTCTAAACGCAGTCTAACATGAGTATAATTCACATAGCGATTGACGACGTGAAAGTGAGTAATCGCATGTTTTCCATATCCAATTGCAACCACAGCCATTTGCTGACGTTTATGTGGATCACGCGCGATGGGAGCATCGACCATCCCTGTTGATGGACCGACGTGACCATGTACAATCGCCTCATACAAGCGCGCCACAGTATGCTCCTTAAACTGTTCAGCTAAATGATGATGGGCGAGATCCGTCTTTGCAACCACCAATAAACCACTTGTGTCTTTATCGATGCGGTGGACAATTCCCGGTCGAAGAGCCCCGCCGATACCTGATAAATGATCAATGTGCCCAAGTAAAGCACCCACCAGCGTGCCCCTCGTATGTCCAGGAGCTGGATGAACCACCATCCCGCGTGGCTTGTTTACCACAATTACATCCTCATCTTCATAATGAATATCTAATGGAATCTGTTCGGGGATAACGTCAATCGGAACAGGCATGGGCACTTGAACCATAATCTCCTGATTTGCGCTAACTTTCGAACTGGGACGAATGAATCGTCCATTGACTGTCACACGTTCATCAGCAATCAGTTGTTGAACGTACGCTCGCGACCATTCTCCAACTTCTGCAAGGTAGCGATCAATGCGTTCCCCGCCTTCACCAACTAAAAAGGTAACAACTTCTGCGATCCCGTCTTCCTCATCAAGCACGACATCATTGTGATTCTCCATGATTCGCCTCCTGCGTTCCCGCCGCATCAGTAGGGTTTGGCACTTCTTGATCGCGAGCCCGCCATGCGCGAAAAACTAAGTAAATCACAGATACTACAATACAACTATCGGCAAAGTTGAACACGGGGTAATGAATAGCTTCAATGTAGACGTAATCAATAACGTAGCCTAAGCGAATCCGATCAATCAAATTGCCAAGTGCACCGCCGAGTAATAGACCAAGTGCAATCTGTAAGCGCAATTGATGGTGCGCATAGCGTCGATCGACATAAATAATAACCCCAATGACGACAAGAGCAACTACGATGAGCAACGCGGTTTGATTTAATAAAATACTAAATGCAGCACCGCTATTTTGCACATATAACAACTCAAGCACGTTCGGCCAAATGGGGATTGATGAGTTGACAGCCATATGCGTCGAAATGATCCACTTAATCGTCTGATCAATCGCTGCAACGAACACTGCTACTACATATACCAAACATCCGCCCCCTCGCTTATCTTGTATGGTACCATGACCGATTGGCACAAACAAGCAAAGGATAAAAGGGAAAAGAGAAACAAATTAGCTATTTAATCTGGAAGTTGTGCTATGTGTTCCACGTTAGAAATCTGTTCAATCGGATCAACATAACCAGACTCCTTTGCACATAAGCCCAATTCCTCATCGATCACAGCATCCGGATCGATCACAGCATCCGGATCGTGACGTGCATTCATTCGCGCCACAGCCTGCCAACTGTCTTCTCCGTCAAACGCCGTATAATCTTTATGATCCATATTCGCTCGTCCAAATCCCGGATATAAAATCTCCTCTTCAATCGGTCGAACATGACTGTCAAGAGGATACGACCGCGTATTGGCACATGGGACACAAAAAGTGGCCGCAGGTTCCGCGACGATGCGTGAGGATTCGATTGCATGCCCACACCGTTCACATAGTCCATACCTGCCATTATCCATCTTCGCAAGCGCATGATTGACCTCTTCTAACCGTATAAAATCTTGTTCGCGCAATGCGATGTCCTTTTCGCGTTCGAACATCTCTGTACCTATATCTGCCGGGTGTTGGTCATAGCCTGAAAGTTCGCCTATACTGTCATTCATACTATTCGCCAATCCATATTGACTCGTATGATGGAGCCGGTTCTCAATTTCCCTTTTTTCAGCCATCAATGCGTATTTTACTGTTGCATATGGAAACATCAAAATTCCTCCCCTACATCGTCGGTGTATGCAATTGCGCTTGCACGATCCGTACCACATCAGCTATATACGATCCAATCAAAGGAATATTCAGCACAGCCAGTTGTTGCATAATGACGATTAAAAGCGCAGCAAGAAGTGTAAATCCAAGACCTATGCCAATCCCCCGCGCTAGTCCACCGATAAAATTCAAGTAGATCAATCGCCACGGTTTTTGCAAGAGCAATACATACGCCCCAAAATTCACCCGTTCAAAGTAATTATTCAATTTTTGGACGGCACGCTCAGTCTGTGGACGTTGAACTGGATGCACTGTATTCACCACTTTCTCTTCACCACGCAAATTTTAGAATCCCCCATTGTTTTGTACACTATGCCAAATCCCTTTTACTTAGCTTCAGGCAAACTGTCAAAGGATGTTCACGGCACAAAGGAAACAACCCATTGTATGCATACTAAACACGTGGGATAGTGAACTAGAGAGGAAAGGGGTTGTCGCGCTTGCGCAATCAGCTCGTTCGCACTACCGCAACCGCGCTGATCTGGGTCGGTGGAATCGAAGTACTAAGTAGTTTTGTTGCCAAGCAAATGTACAACTACACACTAACGTTTACACCTATTTTTTGGGTACTAGGTATTGTGGGCTTGGTTATGTTTTTGTTCGCCAAATTTCTTTAACTTAAAGAGCCTGTTCAAAAAGGGTTGAGGTAAGATGCAAGCAGGGGTTTGGTGAAGTCTGGACATGCGCACGGAGTGTACGATAGGTGGTACATGAGCACGCATGTCCAGCACAAGCCGAAGCCCTGCGCCGCAGAGTTCTCGACCCTTTTTGAACAACCTCTTAAAACAAATCCAAAATGCAAAAGGCACTGCTCCTATGTGCAGTGCCTTTCCTACATAATTAAGTCTTCATCTCCATATCCATCGGGTCAATCTTGTGTTATACTAACCCCTTTTTCACCAGAATATCTGCACAACGCGAACATACTTCAGGCACCCGTCGATCTGTCCCAACGTCACTGCGAATATGCCAGCAGCGCGGACACTTATCACCTTGTGCTTGGCTCACAGCGATACCAATTTCTTCAAATCGAGTGGCGTCTTGTGGAATTGTTTCATCCGCTTCGTGAATCTGAACGTCAGACACGATAAATAGTTCCTTCCATTCCTCTGCAGATCGCTTTGCCAATGCAGCAGGGAGTGCGTAGAGATGCACAACTGCGCTGAGTGACTGTCCAATTTGCTTATCCTGACGGGCTGTCTCCAGCACCTGCAAAACCTTATCACGCACAGATAATAGATGCTCCCATTTGACCGCCAACGCATCGTCACAGTACCTGCCAGGAAGTTTATCCCATTCCGTTAATTGCACACTTGGAACAGGTACATCTTTACGCTCACGCCAAATTTCATCAGCGGTAAAGGTCAGAATCGGTGCAACTAACGCAAGCAAGGTGTGCAGACATTCATAAAGCACCGTTTGCGCAGCCCTTCGCGACTCAGAATCGACCAACTCCACATAAAGAGTATCTTTGGCTACATCAAGATAGAAACTCGATAACTCAGTAGAACAGAAATTTTGAATTGCATGATACACCACATGGAACTCATAATTTTGATAGGCTGCTATACATTTTTCCTGCAACCGATACAAATGATGTAAAAGATACCGATCGAGTTCCCTCAAATTTTCATAAGAAGTCTTTTGGGTCGCATCAAAGTCAGTTAAATTCCCCAGTAGGAAACGAAACGTATTGCGGATTTTGCGATACACTTCCGACACTTGCTTCAATATCGCATTGGAAATGCGAACGTCTGATCGATAGTCCACAGACGAAACCCATAGACGCAAAATATCAGCGCCCATTTGTTCGATCACTTGCATCGGATCGATCCCATTCCCGAGACTTTTCGACATCTTTCTTCCTTCCCCGTCCACTGCAAATCCATGTGATAGAACTTCCCGATACGGTGCATTTCCTGTTACTGCAACCGAAGTCGACAGCGAGGAATTAAACCAACCCCGATATTGATCAGATCCTTCGACATACAGGTCGGCTGGCCACGATAATTCTTCGCGTTTGCGTAAAATCGCCATATGACTAGATCCCGAATCAAACCAGACATCCATAATATCTGTCTCTTTACGAAAATGGGAGCTACCGCAACTGCATACTGAACCCGCAGGAACCAATTCATCTGCTTCTTTTGCAAACCAGATTTGTGACCCATGTATTGCAAATCGTTCTGCGACATGTTCTACAGAAGCTTCATTCAATAGTGGCTCACCACAATCCTTGCAATAAAATACAGGAATCGGAACGCCCCATGTTCGTTGTCTCGATATACACCAATCCATCCGATCTGCTATCATATTATGCAACCTAATTTTCCCCCATGGAATTGCCCATGAAACCTCCTCAACCTGCTCTAACATCTGTTCACGAAATGCAGCGATCGATGCAAACCATTGTTCTGTCGCGCGGTAAATCACGGGATTTTTACAACGCCAACAGTGTGGATATTGATGTTCTAGCGAAAGTTCACCAAGCAAAGCTCCGCGTTCACGCAAGGCGTCAATGACAGCCGGATTGGCCTTAGCATAAAATTGCCCTGCGAATGGAGCCGCTTCTTGTGTAAAGCGCGCCTTATCGTCTAGCGGAGCAAAAATCGGCAAACCATACTGCAATCCTACTAAATAATCTTCCATTCCATGTCCAGGTGCAGTATGGACAGCGCCTGTTCCACTGTCCAATGTCACATGATCGCCCAACACAACTAGTGAATCTCGTTCATACAGTGGGTGTTTCGCCACCGCGCGTTCTAGCTCACGACCCTTAAACGAAGCAATAATCACATGCTCCTCGTGTGAAAGCCCCGTTTCTTGCAAAACATGATCAATTAATTCTGTGGCGATGATTAGCTTTCTACCTTTAATTGCGACCACCGAGTAGTCAAAATTAGGTCCGAGCGCGATTCCCATATTGGCTGGAATCGTCCATGGCGTCGTCGTCCAAATGACAATCTCCACATCATCATCAATTACACCTCGCCCATCCTTCACAGGAAATGCAACATAAATTGATGGTGACGTATGCGTTTCATATTCGATCTCCGCCTCTGCCAATGCAGTCTCACATGACGGACACCAATAGACTGGTTTAAACCCTTTATAAATATAACCCTTGCGCGCCATCACCCCGAATACGCGAATCTGTTCTGCCTCGTAACTTGGGTCCATTGTGACATAAGGATGATCGAAGTCGCCGCGTACACCAAAGCGCTTAAATTGAGTGCGCTGTAAGTCGATAAATTTTTGTGCATATTGAGCACACGCATCGCGAAATGCCACGATGCTCAGTTCATGACGATTGAGTTTTTGCGTTTTAATAATAGCATTTTCAATGGGCAGTCCATGCGTATCCCAACCAGGAACATAGGGCGCATCGTACCCTTGCATGGAGCGCGCTTTAACGATCATATCTTTAATGATCTTATTTAAAGCATGACCTAAATGCGTTTCCCCATTGGCATAAGGTGGTCCATCGTGTAAAATAAACTTCTTCTTACCTACTTTCGTCTCTTGCACTGCTTGGTACAGATTGATTTCATGCCAGTACTTCAACATCTCGGGTTCACGTTTCGGTAAATTCCCTCGCATGGGGAAGTCTGTCTGTGGTAAATTCAGTGTTTTATCAAATTCCATCGAAAATCCCCCATTTTCATAAATAAAAAAAGCCCGTCACCCACAAGGGGCGCAGACATCTGTCGCGCGGTACCACCCTATTTACGATACGCAACCCAACTGGCTCGCGCTTCGCCTTACGGAAAACTCGCGATAACGGGCGAACCCGGTAAAGCTAGGGATAGTGTAATCCACTATCCTTTCACTCTCCATCTCCGAGGTGATTTTCGCACGACCACGATCGACCCGGTTCGCATCAATCCCAGGCTCTCTTTGCGATCATCCAGTCGCCTACTCTCCTCATCATCGATACTATGACAGTTACAAATTCTTGCAGTGCTACGACACATCATCGTTACATAAACACTTTAGGAATCAGCCAATCGGCTCATTCATGAATTCATCCCATTCCGTTGCTTTAAGCATTTCCATCTGAGCGCTCATCAAAGAGTGGAATCGGGCTTTAAAGATCGCTGCTTGTTTTTTCACTTCATCTAATTCCATAGCCGTTTTGCGTGCCTTATTTAAAGCATCTTGAACAATTCGATCCGCATTTTTCTCCGCTTCACGAATCACCAATTGGGCCTCTTTACGAGCATTTTGTTTGAGTTCTTCCGCAGTATCTTGAGCGAGCATCAGCGACTTGCTCAAGGAATCTTCCATCATTTTAAAATTCTTGACTTGTTCTTCAAGTTGCACACAACGTTCTTCCATTTCTTTATGCTGGCGAATCAAACCCTCGTAATCCTTAATGATTCGATCTAAAAAATCATTGACCTCATCTTCATTGTATCCTCTGAGAGACCGCTTAAACTCTTTATTGTGAATATCAAGAGGCGTTAAGGGCACCAGTGCTCAACCTCCCACTATAGAACTATCTCACATGCTTTACAGTACATACTGTATATGTATCAACAATTCGACACAAAATGATGAATTCCTCTTTCTATTCATCCAGAATCACATTATACATAACGTCCAATCCGCACAAACGTGCGCCCACTACGTGAATTCCCTTCAATGCGCAAGACCTTTGCACGACCATACCCACGCAGAGACACCAAATCGTTCTCTTGAATTTCTTGCGCCGGTTCTACACATACAGCGTAGTTTAGCTGGACTTTACCTGAGCGAATCGGTTCAATCGCTTTTGTTCGCGAAAATCCGAAGGCATGAGCAACAAATGAATCTAAACGAAAGCTTTGCAACGTCACTTGATGCTCACTAAGCGCCACCTTGCGAAACTGAGCGACTGGGGCGACTTCCTCGCTTTGAACGCGAATAGATACACGACCAACTTTTACAAAATCTCTAAGCAAAACCTCTACTATCTGATTGACGCAAAATACATATGCCGAACCGGTTTCCGTAAAAACGATATCTCCTAATGCAGAGCGCCTTATGCCGAGACCTAGCAAAGCCCCAAGAAAGTCACTGTGACGAAGTTCGCTTCCATCATTTGTAAAATCCACTCGTAACACCCTGAGTTGAAAATCTAACGTTGAATCAGAATTACCACGATCGTGAAATATTGTTCGCATGCGCTCCGCGTCTACATATCCACCGTCAAGTATCCGATTAATGTGATATTTATTTGCAATCACTTTCGCAATCCACGCCTCTCGTGGACTTAAAAAGTCAGTAAGAACAGGAATCCCAGAACGTTGTACACGGCTTGAAAACTCCTCAAAGCGTTTAACGATCGGTTGCTCCGACGGTCGAATATGTTGCTTGATCCCGTCGTTCATCCGTTTTCTACACCTCTCTGCCTATGCGAGTCCAAAGACTTGTAAAAGTGATCCTACAATCCACAGCACCGCATTTTCAATAAAGTAATACGCAAAGATCGCGACGATCACAGAGATGTCTAGATATACAGAACCTAGCCTAACTGCTGGAATAAAACGGCGAAAAGGACTCAGATAAGGTTCGGTAACCCGGATGATAAACCGCCCAATTGCCGTCTCATTAACATCTGGAAACCAGCTGATGAGAATCCTTGCTAAGATAAAATACCAATACACATTAAGCAGCCATGAAATCATCGATTCAATCAACACGTCACCTCAAGTGCGCTCTGCCTTCACCTGCTAAATATTCACTAATCGTGCCTTGAATATCCACATTTTCAGGGGCGCAGAGAAAGATATTATGTCCAAGTTTTTGCATGCTACCACCAAGAGCATATACGCAACCGCTAAGAAAGTCTACAATGCGTAACGCTTGATCATAAGGAGCCCGGTGCAAATTGACAATCACTGAGCGGTGACCCTTGAGATGATCGGCAATCAACTGAGCGTCGTCGTAGGAAGCGGGCTCTGACAAGATCACTCGAACCTGCTTTTGTGTATGCAAGTTGACCACAGTACCGCGCCTACCTGCATTGGCTATATCCTGCTCCGGTTCGTATAAAGGCTCATCAAGCATCTCCTCTTCCTCCTCGTCGTCACCAAGTCCTAGAAAGTGCATCACGCGATGTAACATCTTTTCACATCCTTTCACCAAATGACTACTTGCTACATTAAAGATACACTATCTCACACTATTGTTCGAGCTTTTTTACAACTCCTGCTCAAAATTGACAAGATACCTGCCAATCCGAACAATGGTAGCTCCTTCTTCCACAGCGATGTCAAAATCATTTGACATTCCCATCGATAATTCTGGGAGAACTATTCCTGTTTGTCGTTCCAAATCATTGCGCAATGCAGCCAATGTTTGAAAATCTGCACGCGCATCTTCTGGCACGATTACCTGTCGTCCAATCGACATGAGTCCTGCGACTTCAACATGTGGGAGTTTTGCACAATACGTGAGAAGAGATAAGACACGGTCTTGACTAACTCCTGATTTTTGCGGTTCCCCAGATACATTGACTTGAAGAAGAATTTTCGGATGCACCCCATGTGTCATCGCTTCGCGACTAATTTCATCTGCCAATTCTCCCCGATCCACACTATGAATCCATGTGAAATGAGGAACGATCATACGCACCTTATTGCGCTGCAACGGACCAATAAAATGCCAGGTAGCCGAGGGAAGCGATGTAACCTTAGGTTTAGCGACTTGCCAACGATTTTCTCCAAAATCGGTAATTCCGATATCAGATAGCGTACGAACCGCATCCGCTCCAACATACTTTGTCACTGCGACAATGCGGACAGATTCGCGCGTGCGCTTGCGAAGTTGCAACGCTGCATCAATTCGCATCGCAATCTGCTCTCTTCGCTTTCGAAGTTTCTCGATTTTACTTTCTTCGTCTTGCATTCAACTCCTACCTCCCCAATCGAATCAATCCCGCTTGACGTCCCGTTTTCCCTTGATCGCGGCGAAAGGAGAAGAAACCTGGCATACAGCTTGTACAAATTGATGTATCTAGAATGTGCGTCTCATGAATCCCAAGTGAAATCAGTTCATCACGACAAATTTTAGGTAAATCCATCATCACAGCGCCCAAATGTTTTGCGGATTTTCCCCACGAAGGCATGCGTCCTCCCATACGATCATATGCACTGTGAGCTGCTCGTATCACAGGGGTATCCACTTCATAACAACAGGCTCGAATCGCAGGACCCATTGCCACGCGAATTGAATCAGTTTTCGCGCCAAGTTCCATCATTTTCGACACAACTTGAGTCACTACGCCAGATGTGGCCCCGCGCCATCCTGCATGTGCAACGCCAATCACACCTTGCACTGCATCGGCAAACAGCAAGGGTACGCAGTCAGCTGTAAGAACCCCAAGCGCGATGCCCTCATCAGAAGTTACCAGACCATCTACAAGAGCGATACTATGATAAGGGCCATCTGACCTACTCTCACGTGAAACCGTGGCAACCGCATGACCATGAACCTGTTCACCAAACCACATCTCGGATGGCTCAATGTTTAATTCGCATGCGAGCAATGCACGATTTTCCTGCACATCACCTTCTATGTCACCAACGTGAAATCCGACATTTAGCGAATGGTGGACTCCCTGACTAACGCCACCTTCACGTCTTGAAAAACCTCCGCTTACGGAGCGCCCGAGCCATTGATCGAGCCGAATTAAACACGCCATTCTACTCCTCCCCCCCCGCTACCATACCTTTATCCTATCACAAATCAATCGCGCGGGGCAGACGACCAATTCGCGCCAAATAAAAATGACCGCAGCGCGGTCAATAGCCGCTCGAGTTTCTCTCAGAACGACTTTCTTGAAGTTCATGGGATTCTAATAAGCCCTGTCTTAAGTCAACCAAAACCACATCTGATCCAATTTTTACAATCTGCGTCCATGGAATCACAACTTCGTCGCCTCCGCCCATCAAACCGAAAAAGCGACCACTTTGGGGTATGATCATGGATCGAATAAGTCCAGTTTCGAGATCGATATCGAGATCGCCGATCGACCCCAATTTGCGACCATCAACGATATTAATGACGTCTTTTGCTTGAAGTTCTGAAGCTCTCATCGCCCACTCGCCTCATTTTTGGCGTCAGTCTATATGACTGCTCATATATAAGGTATGTGCGAAGCGAGAAACTTTTCCACAATCCTAAGATTTTCTGTCCATTTCAAATCATTTCATGACACTTATTTAATATATTTCTGCATATGACCAATTGCAGCCTTTTCTAATCGCGAAACCTGTGCTTGTGAAATCCCGATTTCATCGGCAACTTCCATTTGCGTCTTCCCTTCAAAAAAACGCATAGCCAAAATCCTCTTTTCACGATCCGAAAGACGCCGCATCGCCTCTTTGATGGCTATCGACTCCACCCAAGACGTATCCATGCTCGTTTCGTCTTTAATTTGATCCATTACATAAATCGGTTCGCCCCCATCATGATAGATCGGCTCAAACAAGGATACGGGATCTTGAATCGCATCGAGCGCAAAAATGACCTCTTCTTTTGCCACCTCCATTGCCTGGGAAATTTCCATGATGGTCGGCTCACGTAAATTTCGATTCGTCAAGCTATCCCTGATCTGCAATGCCTTATACGCAATATCGCGCAATGATCGACTAACGCGAATCGGGTTATTATCGCGTAAATAGCGTCGGATTTCCCCTATAATCATGGGAACAGCGTACGTCGAAAATTTTACATTTTGACCTAAATCGAAGTTGTCAATCGCCTTCATAAGTCCAATACAACCTACTTGAAAAAGATCATCTACGTATTCACCCCGATTATTAAAACGTTGAATCACAGAGAGTACGAGACGCAAGTTCCCATTCACAAGTTTCTCGCGAGCAGTGCGATGCCCACTTTGCAACTGTGTAAAAAGTTGCCTCATTTCAACATTGGTTAGGACTGGAAGTTGCGAGGTGTTAACGCCGCAAATTTCTACTTTGTTGCGCTTCAAATTCTTCCCCCCAAGCGAGCCATACCGATTCGAGTACCAGTATGTCCTCACAAGGGAGAATTATGCAGTTATATCATCTTGTTAAACTCTTTGCGCAAACGCTTGATAATACGTTTTTCTAATCTTGAAATATAGGATTGAGAGATCCCTAATAAGTCCGCGACATCCTTTTGTGTCATCTCTTTTTTCCCTGCCAAACCAAAGCGCAGTTCCATAATTCTGCGTTCTCTTTCTGTCAATTTTTCTAGCGCACCGTACAATAATGTTCGATCAACCTCATCTTCAATATCGCGGTAAATTGTATCCCCTTCGGTACCAAGAACGTCAGAAAGAAGCAATTCATTGCCATCCCAATCTACATTTAACGGTTCATCAAATGACACTTCAACACGAACTTTATTATTTCGACGCAAGAACATGAGAATTTCGTTCTCTATGCAGCGCGAGGCATACGTTGCAAGTTTAATTTTTTTCTCGATATCAAACGTGTTAATTGCTTTAATGAGCCCGATCGTGCCGATGGATACGAGATCCTCAATATTCACGCCAGTATTCTCAAATTTGCGAGCAATATACACGACTAATCGCAAATTGCGTTCTATTAGCAACGACCGTACAGCCTCATCGCCGCTCGGTAACCGTTCAAGTAAGAACTCCTCTTCTTCCCGAGTAAGGGGTGGAGGCAAAGCTTCCGATCCACCCACATAATAGATTCGCTCCGGTTCTGCTCCCAATTTAAGCAGAATGCGAAGAATGAGAAGCCTCATCTGAAGACGTACGCGAACGGGTATGAACACCACTCTCTCTCCCTTCAACCAGTAAACCAGCAATACTACCGGGCAAGATACAGTCAAACTGATCCAGCATCGAGAATCCATCTGCCTGCAAAGCGAACAACATTGGGGTAAGTGAAACTTCTTCTCCATTTGCAATTACATATCCTTTATCTGGTCTAATCGCCAGTAAATAACCTGAATTTCCGCCAATTCCACGATAAGGGATAATACTGATGCGCGAAGCAAACTCACCAAGATCCGCAGCCTGCTGATACACAGTTGTCAGTGGATCTTTTCCATCATTAACGGCTTGCTGTAAGATCTGCGGCAAGAGACTCTTCAATTTAAAGATACGTGCGACTGCAACAGGTGTTTTGGTAATGGGATCTTTCAATGAATTCCCCGTGTCAATCAACGCTTGTAGTTCTGCATGTTGGCCAAATAAGGCAACGTGCACCGTCACCACTTGTCCATTCATACGTTTCATACGGATCGCATATCCCCATATAAAGCGGACGAGCAGTAAAGCAAGTGGGATAGATAACACAAGAAATACGGTACTCATCCCAGTCCACCAAGCTACTTGCCCACCAACCAACGCAAGACCATCTAACGTAGTGCCGTTTTGTGCGAACACGTTGTGTAACGCATAAATCGCGCCTGCGACGGTAAAGGTCACTGCGTAGAACGCGGCAACCACCTGCATTAATTTGACCCAGGAACGATACGCAAAGGAGCGCCAGGTCTTCATGCCAAACGCAGTGTCGACCATCCACACAGAGAATAGCCATTTAACTATGGCCCCTCGCAAAAAAGCCGTCCCCGGAAATAATGTTGCCACAGCATAGATGGATCCGATCGCAGCCGCAGTGAGAACACGGCGTACCGACATTTTCCGCTGTAACAACGAACCTGTAATAAGTAAGAGCGATGCATCGATAAATAGGTTAATGAAAAAGGCGAGATCCACATAAATAACCACATGCAGACCCTCCTGTAGCGAATTGACCACAGTATAGTACATGTATATTGCGAAGTTTGTCAGAACTTGCGACCTCAGCACAGAAAAGAATCGACAGGGGACAATATTTGGCGACAACTACAACGTCCTCTGCCAGAGGACCAAGCTCACTGTTTCTAATGGGGGTGGTAATCGCGATGAGGAATTACATATTTGCGCTGGATTCGCTTATGTGATGGCTTCGTTTAGCGCAGCAACTTCTTGCATTACTCCTACAGGCCATGAGACCAAACGCATAATCACACCCTGCAACACGAAACAGGCTGCGATAAAATCATTCTCAGCCTGTTTCGTGTTGCACATGTGCCATGTGCGATCAAGGAGTGTTGGGGGGTCTTCTTATTGACGGTGATTCTGACGATTGCGAAGAAATGCAGGGATCTCCAAATCCCCTGATTGCACGCCTGTTGAACCGCCATTTTGCGGTTCTTGGCGTCGTGACAACGGTTTAGGACTTGTTCCGCCTTGGCTTTCAAATCCAGTCGCAATCACCGTAACTACAAGTTCATCTTTTAATTCCGCTTTGATCACCGCACCAAAAATCAAATTAACGTCTTGATCTGCGGCTTCAGCAACGATGTCGGCCGCCTCGGTAACTTCAAATAATGTAAGATTTTCTCCTCCGGCAACCTGAATCAGTACGCCTCTCGCCCCATCAATCGAAGTTTCTAAAAGCGGACTACGAATCGCCTTTTGCGCAGCTTCCGCTGCCCGTTTATCTCCACTTGCAACACCAATACCCATCAAAGCTGAGCCTCTCTCTGTCATGACAGCCTTCACGTCAGCGAAGTCGACATTAATCAGTCCAGTCTCAGAAATGAGATCCGAGATACCTGATACTCCTTGTCGCAAAACATTGTCTGCTTCCCGGAAAGCATCTAGCATCGGCGTATTTTTTTCTACAATTTCTAGTAGTCGATCATTTGGAATAACAATGAGTGTGTCGACTTTTTCCTTCAATGCGGCTATTCCATTTTCCGCCTGACTTAACCGACGGCGACCTTCGAACGTGAACGGTTTAGTTACAACGCCGACAGTCAGTGCCCCAAGTTCCTTTGCGATCTCCGCAATAACTGGCGCAGCGCCTGTGCCAGTGCCCCCGCCCATCCCTGCCGTAACAAATACCATATCCGCACCGCGAAGGGCGTTCATCACTACTTCCCGCGTCTCTTCCGCGGCACGTTTCCCAATATCGGGATTTGCACCCGCACCAAGACCACGCGTCAACTTCTCACCAATCTGAATGCGCTCTGGCGCTTTTGATAAATGTAGCGCTTGTGCATCAGTGTTGACCGTTATGAAATCAATGTTGCGGACGCCTGCTTCAATCATCCGATTGACCGCATTACAGCCACCCCCGCCAACTCCGATCACCTTGATGTGTGCCAACGTTTCACTCTCGAAATCAAATTGTAACATCCCACGTCCTCCTTGACGCACTATATGAAACGTATGCTTGTTAGCCATTAGTGAGACATATCCCCAACTAAATAAAATCCTGGAACCAACCTTTTATTTTTTGCAAAGTTCCACCCGACCGCTGTCTTTTGATCGGTGCAGTTGCAGCAACTGTCTGGCGATGGTAGTAGCGAGAGACATACTTAATCATACTCACGCAACCCACATACGAGGGATCGCGCACACCCACATAGTCCGGAACAGCGATGCGAATGGGGCCGCCAAGTTCTTGTTCTGCCAACTTATCTGAACCCTTTAGCAACATAGAACCGCCTGCCAACACATATCCGCTAGGCAATCCGTTTGGATAACCCATGCGTTCAACCTCGTCACGCACAAGTGCAAAAATCTCTTGCATGCGCGGCTCAACAATATACGCGAGTTCAACCGCCGTATAGTCTTTTTCGATACTGTGACCCACTCGCGCAACTTTAAATTTTTCCTCTTGGCGCGCCAACGAAATCTGAGCTACGCCATGTCGACATTTGATCACTTCAGCCGTATCAGTCCCCGTTTGAAGTCCGACAGTAATGTCATTAGTTACACTATCCCCACCTACTGGAATGACAGCAAAGCGTTCAAGCGTACCACGTTCAAATATAGAAATAGTCGTCGCCCCGGCACCAACATCAACTAAAACCACACCCAGTTTCTTTTCGTCCGCAGACAGAACCATCCCTGCAGCTGCAAGAGGCATCAACACAGTTCCAGCCACTTCAATCCCAGCTCGCTCCACACAGCGTAACAAGTTGTGAAGGACCGTACGTGAACCAGTGACGACGTAGGTGTCTACTTCAAGACGCACGCCAATCATACCGCGCGGATCAGTCACTTCAGAAAGCCCATCTACCGTAAATTCACGTGGTACCACATCGACAATTTCGCGTTCAGTCGACAAATTGATGACACGCGCCGCTGAGATGACGCGCTCCACATCTTCATCGCCGATTTCTCGATCAATCGCAGAAACAGCCACGATTCCATGACTCGGTTGCAAGGATATATGATTGCCTGACACACCGACATAAGCGGCGCCGATTGAAATACCTACCATGCGCTCCGCATGATCTACTGCTTCGCGAATCGCCGTGACCGTTTTGTCAATGTCAACGATCGCACCTTTTCTAATCCCATCACTTTTGGCCGTCCCTACGCCGATAATGCTGACGTTTAGTCCGTCAAGTTCGCCAATGATTGCTCGCACTGTCGAGGTTCCAATATCCAAGCCAACAACAATATCTCCCTTGGTCAAGGAGTGGCACTCCCTTCTCCAAATCAACTAACACTCTATTCACAAGTATGCCAGTTTATATTAACATGAATTTGAAGAATTATGGAACGGAATTTTTTTACGAAAAAGAAGAAGGTGACGAATAGAAGCTAAATTATTGAAAATACGCACACCAAATGCAACTACGGCGGCCAACGTGAGATCAATCCCGAGCGATGCCCCAATAAAAGCAAGCAGTGCGGCCAGTAACGTATTTGAGAAAAAACCAGTTAGAAAGATACGTTCATCAAATTTGTGTTCTAACATCGCCCGAATGCCACCAAAAATTGTATCTACTGCTGCCAGAATCGCGACGGAGAGATAGGCCGAGTATTGCACAGGCAAGTGTATGTCTACTGCTAAACCAAGGACCAGTCCGATTAGCAGTCCGAATATAGCAATAATCATAGTACGCATATCGTTAAATTCCTCCTTCTTTGGCAACATGATTTGGTAATGTTCCAGTATAAGGCGGCAATGAAACGCCATTTTTCCCCGTGAATTGTTGTACAGCAAAAGACTGGTCTAAGATGTTAAACTGTTGCCCTAAGGCTTCTGCATTTAGCATATTAACAAGATTACTCACCGGACCAACAACAGAAAGGACATAGGGCGCTTCCACAGGCAACCCGTTGATCTCTAAAATCCCAGAAAACGGTCCGGCTACATCATTCATACTTAGTATGGTTCGAATAGAGGAGGTGGTGACAAGCCTCTGTCCATTGATCGCGATCCCCGTGGCACCTGCTGCTTGTAAATAATTTACTAGCATCTGAATCTGCGTCGCTTCATTTACATAGCGTAGTCCGGGAATAACCGGAAGTGCAGGATCATAGTTAATGGTAACTGTAATTCCAGAACCAACAAGGGACGTCAATCCAGCCAAGTAATCTAACCGTCTTAGCTCGGCGATAAGTGCTGTTTGTCCCTTTGTATCATGCGATGAGGCTTCCATCAATGCCTGTTTTTGCTTTACAGCAGCCGTAAGTTCACTTTGTAGATGTGTGGATTTTGCAAGCGCCCCACTTAACGCTTGTGTTGCCGCTAAATACGAAGTATAGGTTGATTCTTGGGAATTGCGATTCACATGAATATCGAGACCAAGTAATATTCCTAATGTAGCCGTAACCCCAAGCACAGCTAGCACAGAAGTTCTCCTCATGTCGTCCCCCCGTTTCCCTGGGGCACTAGTGGAGCCTGATAAGCGGGGATTTTCACTACCGATTCAGCGTATGGCGAAGATACACTAAGTCCGCGATTCGCACTGCGCAGGCGATCCAGTGGTCCACCCGGCAAGTCTAATGCTGCACGAAGCACGCCACTTGACCCGATTGCGCGAATGACAAACGGCGGCCCAAGTCGCATGCTTCCCACGCGAACAACAGGCCCAACACAAAAAATCCCAGTCGCCGCCGTTACACGCGCTTGATTAATCGCCACGGCATCCGCACCTGCAGCAAAAAGTTCATTTACAACTGAGCGCAAATCCCAGTCATGAGTGATAAACTGTGCCATCGCAACCTGATCCATCTTCCCATCAGAAATCGTGACCTGAACTCCTGGACCAACCAGCGGAACCGTTCCTGCAAGAATACGCGCTGCACTAAGTTGGCGCTCAATCTGCGCAGTTTGACCACCTTGTGCAATCGCCTGATTCTGTAATTGTAGTACCTGCTTCGTAATCCGTCCCATTTTTTGTTCAAGTTGATTATTATACGTCCTGACCGCAGCAAGTCGCGCTTGAACACTTGCAACATCGGGGGATCCAGACCAAAGTGCCGCTCCACCCAACTCCACATCATGATATTGAATTGACATCATCGCCCCAAATACCACGGCTACAATTGTCCAAGCCATTATGTTGCGCGTCGATTGATTCCTTGTATTTACTTTCAAGGATGTTTCACACCCGCCTTTTGATAAGGTTGGTAGACACCTTGTCCACTTGAAATAAAGTTAATAATCCCTGGCGCAAGCCCCATGGAAATAAGCTTACTGTGAATCGATTGATAGAGTTGAAGTGATCGAGCTAACTGATGTAACGGCAACAACAGTTCAAACCCATCACGTGTAAACGCCATAATTTCCTGCTGTCCAGCAACAGTCTGTACGTGTAATTCTGACAATTCAGCGCGTTCACTTTGTGGAATAGTAGGCAATTGCGAACAAAGTGCAAGTAATCCAGGATCGGTTACCTTACTCCCAAGACTAAGCGTAAGAGGCGATGTCGTGGAGATAATTGGACCTTGCATGCCAACACCTGTCGTGTCCTTTTGCAAGATTGTTCCATCCGCAAGAATCGTATAAAAGCTACCATTCGCTTCGAGCAGCCCGGCAACTTTGCGTTCGCGAACAACGATAACGACTTTTTGTTCGAGAAAATTCCTCTGAATGCTCACACTAGAAACCATTGGAAAATTGGAGAGTAAACGGTCTTCCGCTTGTAAAATCGGCAACTGATAGAGATTCTCGCCAACGACAATTCCTGTATCGTGAATCAATACACTTGATTCCATGTTGACTGCCCCTGATACGGAAATGGACTTCACTTTGGCGAGCGGAGATTCCATATAAATGGCAAATAAAATAGCGAGAAAAAAAATTACAATTAAAATGGTATAGGCGATTTTGCGTACATAGGATCGACTCGTTTCTTCTGCCACGTTTCCACGTTACTCCTTTCGCCCAGGGCCGTAAAGCACTCGATAAAAAGGAAAAAGGGCACAAGTCCGCAATCGGTCCTGTGCCCCTTTTCCACCAGAGATTCAGACGTCTTATGCATCAACCGTCACATGCACATCCTTGCCGATTTCACGTACACGTCTGATATTTGCGCCAAGCTCACGCAGTTGAATTTCGAAACCTTCATACCCGCGATCAATATGATGCACCCGTTCAAGAATCGTCGTGCCTTCTGCCGCTAGGCCGGCAAGAGCTAACGCAGCACCAGCGCGCAAATCTGTCGCTTCAACGACCGCACCCGTCAATTCCTTCTTCCCACGAATAAACGCTGTTCGAATATCTACTTTAATCGAGGCGCCCATCCGTTGTAGTTCACTCACATGTTGAAAGCGATCTTCAAATATGGTTTCAGAAATCACACTCACCCCTTGTGCAACTGTCATGAGAGACATGAAGGGGGCTTGCAAATCGGTAGGAAATCCAGGATGTGGGGCTGTTTGAATGCGTTCCACGGCAGATAATGCCCCTGTCCGTTTCACCTCAATTATATCATGTAACCCCGTGACCTGCACACCTGCTTCTCGCAATTTGGTCGTCACTGCGGTCAAGTCATTCAACCGTACGTTGTGTAATTGCACATGGCCTTGCGTAATCGCAGCCGCGATCATAAGCGTTCCTGCAACGATACGGTCAGGAGAAACTTGGTATATTCCGCCATGTAATTCTGGCACTCCTTCAATGACAATCGTGTCGTCACCTGCACCGCGAATCTTTGCGCCAAGCTCTGTGAGCAAAGTAGCGAGATCACGAATTTCCGGTTCACGCGCGGCATTGCCAATGATCGTTTCCCCTTCAGCGAGTACAGCCGCCATCATCAAATTTTCTGTTGCACCCACACTCGGAAAATCAAGAAATATAGTAGCTCCTCGTAAGCGCGGAGCACGACATTCAATGAACCCATGGCGCTCAATAATCTCCGCGCCCAATAGCTCCAGCCCTTTTAAATGCAAATCAATAGGGCGGGTGCCAATCGAGCAGCCTCCCGGTTTAGAAATCCGTACAGTGCCAAACCGAGCCAACAACGGTCCCATCAAAAAGATCGAAGAACGCATAAGGCGCATTAGGTATTCTGGTACATCAGTCGTGTAGATTGAGCTTGGATCTACTACGACATCAGACTTCGTCCGTGTTACCCGAGCGCCTAAAGAACGGAGAATGTCCAACATAACACCGATGTCATCCAAATTGGGAACATCTCGAATAACCGTTTCTTCTTTCGCCATCACAACTGCAGCCAAGATCGGCAACGCAGCATTCTTTGAACCGTGCACTCGCATTGAGCCAGTGAGGCGTTTACCGCCTTCAATGACCAAACGTTCCACGCTTGTCACCTCCGCGTCTCGTCCTCTCCGACGATTCGCACCTCCGGTTCCAATCTAATCCCGAATCGTTGTTGCACCGTTTCTTGCACACAGCACATGAGCCAGAGCACATCCGTCGCACGCGCCTGACCAACATTGACGATGAAATTTGCGTGCAACTCTGAGATCATGGCATTGCCGCGACGCAGCCCTTTAAGACCCGCATTTTCAATGAGTCGCGCCGCAAAATCACCTGGTGGATTGCGAAAAACACTTCCGCAATTCGGCAGAGAAAGCGGCTGAGTCGCCAGTCTGCGCTTACTCCACGTTCGAACCTTTTCTTGTAATTGATTCGAATCGCCAGGTTGCAAGTCAAACTGCGCTTGCACAATAGTCAGGTGTTGTTCTCGCACAATACTGTGCCGATAGCGAAACTCCAGCTCATCCGGAAAAAGTTCGGTAATCGTTCCAGCAGGAGTGATCACGGTCGCCTTTGCAAGCACATTTTTAATTTCGCCACCATGCGCCCCCGCGTTCATTGTGACCGCTCCCCCAATAGTCCCTGGAATACCGGTTGCGAATTCTAACCCGGAAAGTCCATGCCGAATTGCAATATGCGCAGCCGACACAATGGATCGTCCAGCGAGAGCAGTCAGAGAGTGATCGGAAACGTCGACCGAAGCAAATTTATCGCCTAGTTTCAATACGGCGCCGCGCATCCCACCATCCATAACAAGCAAATTGCTACCGCGCCCTATGATAAAGAGAGGAATCTGATTTGCATGAGCCGTTAAAACGACCGTTCGAACCTCCTCAAGTGTCGTTGGTACAATGAGCACATCGGCTGGTCCCCCTATGCGCCATGTTGTATGCATGGACAATGGCTCATCATATAAAATAGTAGGGGCTATCCCCGCGAAAATAGACTCAAGCAACGGTCGACCCATCAAAAACGCTCCCTTTACCCGCTGATTGACTCGCGCGATTCCATCAAGATGAACCTGCGCTCCACTGATGTCCGCTCGCGTATCTCATCATATGTTGCTGCAGGATCATGGTGACACGTGCCCATTCAGTAATGCGCAAATCGTGAAATATTCATCAAAATGCCAATCGCGCTAAGCATCAGCGTCAAAGATGACCCACCATAACTAAGAAACGGCAAGGTAATTCCTGTTACAGGCAACAATCCAGTTACGACCCCAACATTGATAAACACTTGCACAGCAATCACACCTGTGAGACCAGTGGCCAAATAACTTCCAAAGCGATCAGGAGCACGCATCGCTGCTCGTAAACCTCGCCAGATTAAAACAGTAAAGAGGAGAATAACAAATGCGCCACCAATAAGCCCTAATTCCTCCGAAAGAATAGCAAAGATAAAGTCTGTCTGTGGTTCGGGTAAATAGAGATGTTTTTGCGTGCTGTGCCCCAATCCAACCCCAAGGAGAGCACCTTGTCCTAAAGCGATCAGAGACATAATGATATGATAGCCAATAGTGGCAGGATATTTCCATGGATCAAGAAATGAAAGAATTCTCGCCAAACGGTAAGGTGCTGCTACAATAAGTAGCGCAAATGCAACCACCCCGACGAACCCCATGCCCATCAAGTGTTTCATACGCGCGCCTGCGACAAAAATCATAATCATCGTCGCACCTGCAATGACTGCGCTTTGCCCAAGATCCGGCTCCAACATAATCAGCCCAATTACGAGCCCCATCACGCCAAGGGGTGGAATAAGTCCCTTGCGAAATGAACGCATCCGATCTGGTTCTTGACTGAGAAACCAACTAAGAAAAATGAGCAATCCAAATTTCGCAAATTCGGATGGTTGAATCCCGAACGTTCCAAGGCCAAGCCATGCCCGAGACCCACCTCGTACCTGCCCGATATGCGGGATGAGAACTAATCCAAGAAAGAGCAAACACATAAGGAGAATATGACGCGCATAGCGGGCAAAGATTCGATAGTCGATGCGACTCATCACAGTCATGGAGATAAGTCCAAGCGCTGCCCACATCAACTGCCGTTTAAAATAGTAAAACGCGTCATGAAAATGTTCCTGTGATAAAATCGTACTTGCACTATGCACCATAACGACGCCAATTGCCAATAGTACAATGGTAACAAGCGGGATCATAAAATCGGGAGATTTGGCAGTTTGCACGAACAGACCTCCTACATGGATAACTCGTCCATGCTAAAGCATATGCACCGCCTCTTTAAAAATTCTACCGCGCTCCTCAAAAGACTGAAACATATCCCAACTTGCCGCAGCCGGTGACAACAAAACCACATCACCAGTACGCGCATGCGCGCGCGCCAGTTCAACCGCCTGTTTGATTGTCTCGGCTTCCAGCACACATGTAATCCCGGCGTTTTTTGCCATATCAGCCATCCGCTGTGCAGATTGACCGATTACCACCACTGCCTTCATATGACGTCCCACTGCCGATAAAAGCGGTGACAAATCGTCACCTCGATCTAAGCCCCCAAGTATGCCAATAAGCGGTTCTGTGAATGATTCGATCGCTTGTAATGCCGCTTGTGGATTCGTCGCCTTTGAATCGTTAATATATTTGACACCAGCAACTTCCCGCACGAACTCCATGCGATGCTCTACTCCTGCAAACGATGACAGAGTTGCCCGAATCGCTTCAGGCGATGCGCCTGCCGCAAACGCGACCAAGCTGGCAAACAGTGCATTTTGTAGATTATGACGCCCTCGTAAAGCAAGACTTTCAACAGGAATGATAGGTATGGGACCGATCGAATGACCAGGCGGCGACAGAGTAATCCAGCCATTGCCCACGTAGGCTCCGGGCGTTACCTTCTTCTCCAAACTAACCCACCACACTTGAGATTTCAACGTCTTGCCAAGCTCTGCACAAACAGATTGATCTGCGTTAATAATTGCGATATCATCCGAATTTTGATTTGTAAATATTTTGCTCTTAGCATTCATATATTCCTTCATGGTCCCATGATAATCCAAATGAGCAGGATACATATTGAGTAATGCCGCAATGTGCGGATGGAAGGAAACTGTACCAAGCAACTGGAAACTTGACAACTCTAATACGAGCGTTTGCCCCTTTCGTGTAGAAAGGGCAACTGTCGATAGGGCAGTTCCAATATTACCCGCAACTGTCACGTCGAGATGCGTCGCGCGCAATATTTCACCAATAAGCGTCGTCGTCGTGGTTTTCCCATTCGATCCGGTAATTCCCACGATTGAGGCTTGCGTAACCTGAGAGGCAACTTCAACTTCTGTAAATATCGGAATGCCACGTTCTATCGCGCGCACAATAATTGGCCGATCATATGGAATCCCCGGATTTTTCACCATAAAATCGCAACGATCAACCAACTCCAAGGGATGGCTCCCCGTAATTACCTCGATGCCCAGACTTTCTAACTCATGCACTTCTGACTCCACATTGAGCAGTGGGCTTTGATCATTGACAATGACATGAGCGCCGAGTTGGCGCAATAATTTTGCCACCGCGACGCCGCTTTTTGCAAGTCCGACAACAAGTACTGATTGGTTTACAACATTCACATCGATTCACCTCGATCGTTACCGCACATATAAGTATAGCGCTGCAAGCGACATCGCTAAACCAAATAACCAAAAAGTTGTAACCACACGCCACTCTGACCACCCTACGAGTTCAAAATGATGATGTAATGGACTCATTTTAAAGACCCGTCGACCAAAGGATTGAAATGAAATCACTTGAATAATCACGGACAACGCTTCTATAACAAAGATACCACCGACGAGCGCCAACCAGATCTCTGACCTGGTAAGGACCGCAGCGGCTGCAAGTCCACCACCAAGTGCCAGCGATCCCGTATCTCCCATAAAAACTTTCGCCGGATGACGATTATAAACAAGAAAACCAAGCAACGCCCCTACGGTTGACATTGCAAAAACAGAGACATTCCACTGACTTTCCCACCACGCCATCGCAGCAAAAGCGCCAAAAGCAATGGCGGTCGTACCTGTGGCCAATCCATCAAGCCCATCTGTAATATTTACAGCATTTGCCGTTCCAATCATAAAAAATGTAAGAAACACAAGATAGAACGGGCCTAGTTGTAACGCCGTGTGAACACCTGGTAGATAAAGTTCAAAATGCCAACCACGAAAATAAAGAAACAAGTAAAAAAGAACAACAACAAGTACTTGCAAGATGATTTTCTGCAGTGCAGTAAGTCCAAGGTTACGATGACGCAAGACTTTGATCCCATCATCTAGGAGCCCGATCACCCCAAATCCAACCATGGCAAATAACAATATATCCGTAGTTGGCGAACTGGAAAAGCGCAGAGCGGTAAACACGACGCTTACGATAATCATCAAGCCGCCCATCGTGGGTGTTCCTGACTTTTGCTGGTGGCGGGCGGGTCCCTCCGCTCGAATGGCCTGACCAAATTTCAATTGATGCAGCAGCGGGATCACAATTGGTCCAAGCAGCATCACAATAGTAAACGCAATGACCAGAACCCAGGATAATGACTGCGCGTCCACAGCGTCTCTCTCCTTACGTACTCAATCTATTTTACCTATTCGAAGTGACCACTGTCATAAGCAACAATCTGCTTAACTAGCTGTTCGAATTTCATGCTGCGAGATGCTTTCACTAAAATAAGAGTTTTCCCTTTTCTGTTTTCTGATTGCAACCACGATTGCAAAATAGGCTGAGCTTCTGCGATTCCTTGTACAGCCAAGGCTTCCATGTGAGGTTGAACACCGACTGCTCCTTTTACCATCTGATCTGCAAACTGCCCAACCGCAAGCAAGACATTCACTCCACTTCGTGCAGTGGCTATCCCAACTTCCTCGTGCAATCGTTCACTCTCCTGACCAAGTTCCATCATATCGCCAAGAACCGCAATGCGATAGTCGCCAGGAAGGTTCTTCAGCACATCTAGCGCGGCATATGTAGAGGATGGAGCGGCATTATACGCATCATTAATAAGCGTAATCTCATCGGATACAGATACAATTTCCATGCGCATTTTTGTCAAACTCACAGATTCCAGCGCGGCAGTTGCAAGCGTTAAATCAACTCCCAAGAATTTCGCTACAGCAAGTGCGCATACTGCATTGCAAACTTGGTGTTTTCCCAGTACAGGAAGTTTTACATGCAAGCCCTCTGGTAACAAAGTAAAGAGACTGGCGGAATCCCGCACTCCATAATTGGTAAAACCCACATCGGCTCTCGCAGATTCTCCAAATCGCCACACAGAAACTCCATAAGGAACAGATAATTGTTCAATAAGCGGCTCATCATCAGGAACGATTGCGAGTGCGCCAGAACCCAACGACTCGATCAGTTCCCACTTTGCCCGGGCAATATTTGCACGGGAACCCAACCGACCAATATGAGCCTCTCCAATATTCGTAATGACCCCAATATCAGGTTGTGCAATTTCACACAGACGTTTTATTTCGCCTAAGGAATTCATCCCCATTTCTAACACAGCTATTTGCGTATCCTTAGGAAGACGCAGGATAGACAATGGCAATCCAATGTGATTGTTCAAATTGCCATCTGTCTTATACGTCGTAAAATGAACCGAAAGAACGCACGCTACCAAATCTTTAGTAGAGGTCTTCCCATTGCTTCCTGTAATCGCAACAACATTTACCGGTAATGCACGACGATACCACTGTGCAAGTGACTGCAGTGCCGCCAACGTATCTTGTACCAAAAGATGGGGCATTGATACAAATTCGTCCGGTAAAGCCACCGTGCGATCCCACAAGAAACCAGCCGCGCCATTTTGCAACGCTGCGCGAACAAAATCGTGTCCATCAAAATATTCCCCACGCAAGGGAATATATAATGAACCTCTGTCAATCGTACGTGAATCCGTTCCAACACCAACGAACGAAACATCGTGTGAAGGAACATCCACCAAAAGACCCGAAGCGATCTCAGACAGAGTAGATTGTATCATACGTGTTCCCTTACGATCTGCGCTGCGACAATACGATCATCAAAATCGTGTTTTGTTGTACCGATAATTTGGTATGTTTCATGCCCTTTCCCAGCAATCAACACCACGTCTTTCGCTTGTGCATGTGTGAGCGCATAGCGAATTCCTTCAACTCGTGACGTGTATCGAACATAAGTAACGTTTGGCAGATCTCTGATCCCCACTTCCATCTCGTCAATAATGCAGTCCGGATCTTCTGTGCGCGGATTATCAGAAGTAAGAACGGTGATATCGCTATATTGGACTGCCATCTGAGCCATCAATGGTCGTTTTTTACGATCGCGATCCCCCCCACAACCGACCACAGTAAACACTCTTCCTCCACAAAATTCACGAATGGTTGTCAGGGCATTTTCTAGACTGTCAGGCGTATGCGAGTAGTCTACTAAAATGGTATACGGTTGCCCTGCTTCCACGCGCTCAAACCGCCCCGGCACACCGCGAACGCGTTTAAGCGTCTCTACAATGGTGTCTAGAGAGACGCCTAGCGCAAGTCCACTCGTCGCAGCGGCAAGCGCGTTATACACACTAAAACGACCTGTCATCCGCATTTTTACCGATGCCTCACCAGCAAACGAAGAAAGGGTAAAACTGACTCCATCCGCCGCAATATGCACATCTGTAGCATTCACATCCGCTTTGTGATCGATGCCATAGGTCAAGACCTGTTGCACAGTATTTGCAGCATAAATTCGACTCCAGGGGTCATCCGCATTGAGTACAGCTACAGGTAAGAAACCATCGCCAAGCGGTGTAAACTGATTCCCTAGACGAGCAAACAGTTTTCCCTTAGCCAATCCATACGCTTCCATCGTCTTGTGAAAATCGAGATGATCCTGAGTTAGATTCGTAAACACTGCGACACGGAACGAAATGCCCGCGACGCGAGCCAGTTCGAGTGCATGCGATGAGACTTCCATCACCACAAAATGTACGCCGAGATCGCGCATTTCCGTGAGTGTGCGCACAAGTTCCACAGCTTCTGGGGTCGTCATATTGGACCCATGCAATTCCCCTTTGTTCGTACGTTGTTCAATCGTACCGATGAGACCTGTAGCAGAACCGGCCTGTTGCAAAATTTGTTCGATCAACACGGACGTCGTTGTTTTTCCATTCGTACCCGTGATACCGATCATCACAAGATCTTTCGTTGGATTCCCCATAACTGCATGTGCGATAATCGGCGCCACGCGCCGCGTGGAAGGCACAATCACTTGGGTACAAGCAACATCCACAGGCTCTTCGACAAGAACAGCTACAGCACCTGCTGCTACCGCATCTTTCACAAAGTGATGACCATCGACATGCCCACCGCGATAGGCAACAAATAGACTACCCGGCTTACTATTTCGCGAATCATCACTAATGTCTGTCACATCGACATCGACTGAACCGCGTACTTCTTTTAACACAATCTGTTGAATAATATGTTGCAATAGCATGATGTTTTCCTCCAAACGATATCATCACAGATCGAATAATTTCACTGTAAAAAACAGGATGCAACATGTCAACCCGAAGCTGGCGGTGTGGGTCCCAGTTGAAGTCGGATCGTACTGCCTTGGGGAACTTTTGCTCCTGCTTGCGGCGACTGTGCAATCACATAAGGACCTTCGCCGACTACGGACACTCGCAAAATCGTCCCACTCTCAATCATTGTGCGGGTGGCGTCCTTATACGATCGACCTGCTATATTAGGGACAGTTGTTACAACTGGGTCGATGCCATAACGATATTTTTTAGGGATTCCTTGCACGGACGGTGGAACATTTAAATATTGTAAGCTATCTGCCAATAGATTCCCAATAATCGGGGCTGCAATTACCCCACCAAAAACAGGTGAGCCTTTCGGACGCGGATAGTCGATCGCGACATAGGCGACCAGTTGCGGATTATTCGCCGGAGCCATACCTATAAACGATACAATATAATGACTACCAGAGTAACGACCATTCTCCGCCACTTGCGCAGTTCCTGTCTTCCCAGCAATACGGTACCCATCGCGAAAGGCTCCGCCTCCCGTGCCCTGTGCAACCACGCTCTCTAAAGCTCCACGCACCTCTGAGGCGATTTGCGGCGAAATCACGCGATGCACCTCAGATGGACTAAACGTTTTGACCAACTGTCCCGTCGTTGGATTAATAAATGCATGCACAATTTCCGGTTTCATGAGAACTCCACCATTCGCAATGGCAGACATCGACATCACCTGCTGAATTGGTGTAACAGATACCCCTTGACCAAATGCCGTTGTCGCCAATTCTAGGGGTCCAACACGATTTTGATTAAATAAAATCCCCTTACTTTCACCTGGCAGCGTAATCCCTGTCCTTTTTCCAAACCCAAAAGCGCGAATAAATGAGAATAACTGCGTTTTTCCCAAACGTTCACCCAATTGAACAAATCCAGGATTACAAGAGTTTTCGACAACATTTAGATATGACTGCGAACCATGTCCTCCGGTTTTCCAACATTTAATTTTATGACCTGCCACTTCATAGTAACCTGGATCATAGAAACGTTCTTTTAAGTTTACCTTTTGCTCTTGCAGTGCGGCTGCCAACGTCACAATCTTAAATGTTGACCCAGGTTCAAATGTCTGCCAAATCGCCAGGTTCCGATTGTATACTTGTTGCGGTACACTGCGCCAATTAGCAGGATTAAACGTCGGATAATTTGCCATTGCCAAGATCGCGCCCGTTTTCGGATTCGCTACGATAATAGTCGCGTTATCAGGTGAATATTTCGCTACAACGCTTTGAATCTCGCGTTGTGCAAATTGCTGAATTTGGCGATTGATCGTCAATTGCACGTCAAGACCAGGAACGGGCGGAATGTAGTCATCATCAGTCTTAGGAATTTCTTCACCGCGCGCATTTGACACAAATTGCAAGGCGCCTTTTTGTCCTGCCAATTGTTTGTTGAATTCCAGTTCAATGCCACTTAACCCTTGTCCTTCTCCACCCGTGACGCCAAGTACCTGTGCCGCTAGATTTCCATATGGATAGGCTCTTTTACCTTCTTCAGTTAAGTAGATACCGGGCAACTTCAATGCGCGAATCGCCTTTACCTTGGCTTCATCCAGTCTTCGACCATGTGGCCGAATATATTCCATCATGCTCTGTTTCTTAAGTAACTGATAGATCCCTTGCTCTGTACCGCCGATGATTTTCCAAAGCAAAAACGCCGTTCTCTGTTTATCTTTTATTTGCCGTGGAACAGCGATAATACTAGCAGCACTCGCTGTATAAACGAGCGGATTCCCATTCGAATCGAGAATTTCACCACGCACGGCTGGCAACGGAATATTGCGACGGATCAAATGAACAGCCTTTTCGTTATAGAACTGAACAGCGAGCACTTGCACATGCACGAGCCGCCCGATTAGCAAAGATGCACCACAGACAAATGCCAATAACACGAAAAAAATACGTCTGCGCACTTTTGTTTGCGTGATTCGCATTGGGACTCCCCTCACCATTTTGCAAGTCTTGTCCCTGAAAATTTATGCGAACCTCGCTAAAAGTAGACGTGCCTCTCCTTCATTTAGTGAAATGCTTGAAATCGAACCGTGAGTTGTGTTCCGAGACTCACAGTACGTCTTGAAGGAATGCTTTGCCAAGAAACATACCCATCACCTTCAGGTGATATTTGCAATCCCAGAATTGAACAGATTGAAACTGCATCTACCATGGATAGTCCCTGCAAATTCGGGACTTTCACGAAACCCGAGTCATTCACAGAACGAGCGCTCGCAAGTAACACCCGCGTGTTACTTGGAACAGACGTACCAGCCGCCGGCCACTGATACAGAATACTACCTGGTTCAGTAATCCATTCCACCTTGAAATTTGCCTGTTGGAGCGTCTGTTCTCCAAGCGCGGCAGAATCCCCCTGCACGAGTGGAAGTGACGAATACACCATGTGCTGCGGCAACTGACCTTGAGACGCTGCAGCTGGTGCGCCACGAGGTGGAATGTTCAAGTAATGCAATGACTTTTCTAAGACAAATTTTGCAGCGGGGGAAGCAACATCGTTACCAAATTGAATTGCATGTAACGGTTCATTAACCGTCACGTAAATTTCCAACGCAGGATGATGTGCAGGTACGAATCCAACAAAAGACAGGTTGTATTTATGTGGAATATATCCTCCCGTCGGACTTGGGATTTGTGCTGTCCCTGTTTTCCCGGCGACATGATATCCAGGGACGTACGCCATTAACCCGGGATCTTGGTTGACATCCTGAATCATCAAATTGGTCACTTCACTCATAATAGAAGCTGGCGCTACCTGTCGAACGAAGTGTGGTGTCCGATCGTACACCACCTGACCATCAGGTGCAACGATTTTTTGCACAAGATACGGAGTCAACAATTGTCCACCATTTGCAACAGCCCCCACTTCTGCAACCTGCTGAATAGGTGTCACAGCCAACCCTTGTCCAAAGGTCATCGTTGCAAAATCAACAGGATTGAGGTGATTTGGGTTAAACAAAATAGAGTTTCCTTCGCCCGGCAAATCAATCCCAGTAGGCTCATCCATTCCAAACAAATGAATATAGTGATAGAGTGTTTGCACGCCCTCCGCTTGTCCGATGTGAATAAAACCAGTGTTACTGGAGTAAATCATCGCCATACGATAGGTGATTCTACCCCAACCCCATAAATTCCAGTCGCGAATAGGCACCCCATTTACGTAGTCGACTCCAGACATATAGGTCTGATTCAAATCGATTGCCCCTGTAGCGAGAGCTCCTGTCAATGTCACAACCTTAAACGTTGATCCAGGTTCAAATGGATCTGAAATAGCCCAATTCGTATCAAGAGTACTAGTCGGATACGCAAAATACTGATTCGGATCAAAGTTTGGCAATGCGGCCATCGCAAGAATAGCCCCGGTTTTCGGATCAGCTACGATAATAGCAGCATGCTGCGGAGTAAATCGCCGCGAAATTGTAGCTAATGCCTCTTGTGCATAATGCTGAATCGCAGGATCAATCGTTAAGTATACACTATCGCCGTTTTGAACAGGTTTCGTAATAACCTGATCAAAAGGGAGCGGTTGTCCCAAATCATCTTGCATGAACTGCACAACTCCCGGCTTGCCAGTCAAATAGGAGTTGTATTGTCTCTCAATTCCGCCTGCGCCTGACCCTGTTTGATCAACAAATCCAATGACATGAGCAGCAAACGAACCATCTGGATACACGCGTGCGTACGTTTTATAAGGATTGATATCGTTACCTATATTCATCTGATTAAATA
>JAKACV010000087.1 GCA_021821085.1 Bacillota bacterium
GTACTGGTCATTGCATGCTGCCAGAGCTCTAAAAGATACCGTAGAACCTCCACAGCAGTACGCGCGCGCTTTTTAAAAAGGCATGTGTAAGTTACAAGCGCCAGACAGAGGACCCTGCCCCGTTCCAACGGGGTCCATCACATACCCAATTGTAACGGGGCTCATCATCCATAAAAGATGCTTTTCACTTGCATTTACAAGATAGGGTAGTTAAGGAATACCATTGTGCTGTCTATAACGATTGAGTGCGGCGACCATTCCCTCCGCTTCACTGATTGGGACGCGCGGATCATTTGCCCCATGGGAAATAAACATAGGACACGTAATCTGATGAACGCGACGCCTTGGTGCAATTTCATCAAAGAAATCTCTGTCTGCTTCTATGGTTCCATACAAGAGAAGGATTCCATGCACGTCATCGCGAATTGATTACAGATAAAAGACCGTCATGGGGGCGAATGCATGAATGCACCACAAGCAAAACAAGTTGCACATCCTCACATTCTACATAATGACGAACGAATTGATGAATATTACTGGTTAAAAGATCGAACAAATCCAGAAGTCATTCAATATTTAGAAGAGGAAAACCATTTTTACAAAGAAGCGATGAAGCCATTAGAACCATTCACCGAACAACTCTATCAAGAGATGTTCGCTCGCGTTCCTGAAGATGAAGTCAATGTCCCTGTACAAGACGGCCCCTATTACTATTATGCACGAATTGAAAAAGACTTTCAGTATCCACTTTTCGCCCGCAAACGCGCAGAGAAACGCAGTCAATTAGATAGCGCCTTTGAAGAAGTGATTTTAGATCTAAACTCGCTCGCTAAAGATGACGAATACTTAAGTGTGACGGTACAGCGCCTCAGCCCAGACCACAATTATCTAGCATATCTAGAGAATCGCGATGGCACAGATCAATACACGCTCTATGTAAAAGATCTTACGACCAAGAATTTACTGTCAGATCAGATCTCTCATGTGTTTATTGATGAAAGTCTAGAATGGGATGCAACTGGAACTTATCTATTTTATATTACGGTCGATGAAACACAGCGTCCCTATCGGGTATGGCGCCATCGTCTAGGTGATAGTCAGCCTGATGTCTTACTTTATGAAGAAATCGATATTACCTTTTCATTGACACTAAACAAATCACGTAGCGGCCATTTTTTATGGCTGAAGTCAGAGAATAAAACGACCACGGAGATCCGGTACTTATATGCCCATGAGCCGCACACCGCATTTACACTTTTCGATGCCAGACGGCCTGGTATTCGGTATGAGCTAGAACACTTTGGCCAGGATTTTCTGATTCTCACAAATGACGCCGCTCAGAATTTCCGACTGCTGTGCTGCTCCACTCACGATCACACGCACAGCGCTCGCGTGGAACTTTTCCCCTATGATGATAAGCGCTATCTGCAAGGTCTGTATCCATTCCAAGATGCATTACTCCTATCCGGACGTCAAGATGGGCTAACCCAACTTTGGATTTATCGTGAACAGACGCTGACTCAGCTAACTTGGGATGAACCTCTCTATACCGTCTCGATCGAGGGAAACCGCAGTTACGATACAACCGAAGTGCTGGTCCATTATGAGTCCCTGCTCACCCCGCGAATCACTTTTGGCTTTCATCTTCAAACAGGAGAGCGTACATGTCTACAACAAGCGCCTGTTCCCGGCACCTATGAAAAAAGCTATTATCATCAGGAACGGCTATTTGCAACTGCGAAAGATGGAACGGCAGTTCCAATGCTTGCGGTCTATCCTATTGGGCTGCTCGACAAAGGTCCTGCACCACTGCTCCTTTATGGCTATGGCTCGTATGGGGCCAATAGTGAGCCTCATTTTGATCCGACTCGCCTCCCCTTATTAGACCTTGGAGTTGTTTTTGTCATTGCACAAATTCGCGGCGGATCAGAAATGGGACATTCATGGTATGAAAATGGCAAGCTACTACAAAAGCGCAACACATTTACGGATTTCATCGCCGTTGCAGAAGATTTGATCAAGCGCGGCTACACAACCCCAGCCAAACTCGCGGCTCGTGGCGGCAGTGCGGGTGGACTTCTGCTTGGTGCTGTAGCCAATCTCGCAGGTCACCTTTTTCAAGTCATGGCGCCCGCTGTGCCGTTTGTAGATGTAGTAACCACGATGCTTGATGAGACAATTCCACTGACGAGTCTCGAATGGGATGAATGGGGCAATCCAATAGACCCTGAGTTTTATCGTTATATGAAATCCTATAGCCCATATGACAATGTGTCACAGCAGAGCTACCCACACATGATTGTGACAACTGGACTGAATGATCCCCGAGTGGCTTACTGGGAGCCTGCAAAATGGGTCGCTCGACTCAGGGCGACAAAAACAGACGATCACACGCTCGTGCTAAAAACCAATATGGGAGCAGGACACTTTGGCGCCTCAGGTCGCTACAACCATCTGAAAGAATTAGCGGCAAGCTATGCATTTATCCTCGACAAAATTGGAATCAACCCATAGGGGGGTACCGCATGAAGATCCTGGTCGTGGATGCGATGATCGCTCGCTTGCGTAAAAATTGAGAAATGGAAGGGGAAAAACCCATCATTAAAACCGTTCGCGGCGTCGAGTATACACTAGAACTATGAGTAAAATAATGTCGCAAATTGGGTATTCACTTCATCCAATCGCGTCATTCGCGCAGATGACTCGCTCATTGGAGCTTCCAGATCTTTAAGGCAATTATTTTTGCAGACGATGCTTCACACAGACAACTCGGCACCTCAGATCACGTGGATTAATCGTTCCGTAAAAGGATCAAGTGGAGCAGTATCATTTTAGTTGAGTCAGTAAACTCGTAAATCTGGCAAGAATGATAAAAAAAGAAAGTAGGAATCCATACACTGGTACCCATAGACTGGACACTTTTAAAAAAGGTGTTCAGTGGTCCCAACGTCTCCTATTTTTTATCTTATATGTGTTGACTCTACGTACTCCACTCATGTGGAAGTGATCGCGTCCCTGTTGCTCACCCCTGCGAGAGTCAACTCATCCAATAAATAGACGGCCACTAGCTCTAACAGTGGAATAGCGATGAATAGTAGTCTTACTGATCTATTTATGATCATTTTCTTAGCCTGGCACAGTGAAGAGTCTCCCAACTGCTGCTGGGCCATTAACCGTTGGCTGTCTTCCGGTAGTCACTAATGCCGAACCATCCCACGAATAATAGGTGTAGTTCGGCGATCCTGTCGTATGATAGTTATATGCAATTGCAATCCGATGACCGCTTGGCATAATGGTCTCCATGGATTTCTGTGCTTGCGAAGAGCTCCATCCAAGCCAGTCATCATCATGCCAAAGAAAGACGGCATATCCCTGACCATTGCCATAGACGGCACCTGTGCAAATTCCTTCAATAGCGGTTAACGTTCCTACCTGACCATCTGAAATCGTAACTCTCGTATTCCATACAGGTATAAAAAATTGATGGTCGGTCGTACTTTGTAATTTCGTATGTTCCATAGTTTGAACAATCTGCTGAGAACTTGGAGATTGTCCTACACCTAAGCCAAGTGAATATCCATTCCAGCTATTTGCTACGCCAGCTTTATCAAGTGCCTGTTGAAGATACCAGACAGGCATAAATGTAGTAGAATCATAAACTAGTTTTGGAGTAATCGATACTTCTTGGTGATTTATCGCAATTGCACCCGTTCCTAGAATTGCACTTACATCATTAGTAGCAGCAAACGCTACTCCGCTTGCGAAGGCGCAGCCAATTGTAAATGCTGCTACATATCCAATCACGTGTTTGGATATGATTCTCTTTCTACTCACGATGAAAACTCCTCTCGTTCCACTTGGGAAAACCCATTGAAACTGCTTTAACTAATAGACGAAGAGATTGCTGATCTGATTACAAATTATTGATCAAGTATAATCGCAAAATGAACTGAACGAATAACTACAACATGCTGCTACCGTCACAAAGGTGCAGAATCAGTGGATAATTACCCTATATATTAAGCTTACTTTTGCCGATATCCCCAATCACCTTGTAGTACATAGCTTCGCTTGTTATACGTGCTCATCGTCCCAACTAGCTTCAAATATGTTTCCATGAGTTGGGGGCGAACATGTTAGCGCACGGGTTCAAAGACCCACGGGCAGCTCCGTTCGACCCGGCTACCGTAGTAATAAACTCCTCCCCACGGCTAAATAGCCTCTCGGCATTCGATTTCTATTGATTCCTTGAGGAGACAAACTCCATTGGCTCCCGTTCATCGCCGCACCACCAGCCCACGACGCACCCATCATCAGTCTCTGTTGTAAGAACAAATCAGCATAGTAGATTGGGACATACGTTGTATCCACGCCACTCGCCGGGTCTTTTGCAACCAGTTTGGGTGCTCTTAGAAATTCATCCTGCACAGCACCGATTGAGAATTGCATCTGTCCTGTTGGTGGATTTCCAACGGACGGCGCACTACTTACATTTACGTCCCAACCGTTCGGCGTCATACCGATGTCCAGCGTACTGCCATTCCATGTCGTTTGTACCCCGACCGACTTCAGAGCCTCTTGCAAATAGTAAACAGGAACCCAACTTATCGCTTTTCCAGACCACAGGTCGTTCGCGATAACATGTTGTGGATGAAGCGAGGCTTCCCCTGTCACAAAAATTGTAGTGCCTGCATATGCGACTTGCGTGGCAGTGTAAGCAACGACTGGCATGAGTCCTTGTGCAGCTACAACCCCGGCAGCGATTACTCCAAATAAAACAGCTTTATTTTTTACTTGTGATTCATCCTCGCAACTTCGGGTCTCATAGCCGCTTTCAGAGATGTAGACGGACTGTAAGGGTCGGAGGTTACAGGATTACACTTGGGAAATTGTGTATTGTTTCATGGCGTGTATGACTTCATAGAAATAGCCATAGCTAGACCAGTTTGAATTGGATTCATCGCATGGCTATAGGTATCAACTTCGTAGACGTGTGCTCCTTCCTGCCAAGTCACATATTCGCTGGTGCTTTGTCCAGTCGCTTGCCCATTGGTATTCTCACTCGGATATGAAGTGACCAATATCGTGCCTTTACTGTTTGGGACAGGCATAAAATGAGTGTGCAGATATGCCGCAACTTCGTTTGCTTGGTTCGTTGGAACCTGTGTAGTTTGAGTATTTACCACATGAATCTGCCATCGCCCTTCACTCCAACTCAACGATGCTGACGACACCTCTGTAGCACTGGGCGCCGGAGCTACGAAAGTCACTTCTTTTGCAACAATTCCTGACGAGAGATGTACGTATGAGTTAGGGATGCGTCCATTTTGCGGCAGGTATCGCGTAAATCGGACAGCACCATTTGCGGACATCCCTGTATAGGTTGACCCGGAAAATGTTGCTAAACGATTATGGGGTGACGAAAACTGTACGCTGTAGTTCAATATTGGGCCTGTAGTCGTATCCCACGTGCGATAGTACAACTGATTCGAGCCTGATCCTGAAGTTGGTATAACGGTCGGTGCTTCCTGGCTGTTTAGGACGTTTGACGGGAAATGCTTCATCGCCATATTTACAATAATCGGGAATTGAGATACGAAGGAATTTGACTGATTGGTCGATGTCGTCACACTGACAGACGAGTTACCTTTACTTGTAGTATTCTGCGTTGTGCTGCCCACCGCACGAATTGGTGTATTGTTGGTGCTGTTTGAAATTGATGAGTTTGTAGCATTGGTCGAAGTTTGATTTAATGGGGGCGTCGTTCCACCGACTGGTTCCTGACTCCCCTTTGTCGCACAACCAGCTACACCCACAGTCGTGAGCGCAAGAACACTAAGACCAATTCCAAGACGTTTATAAGAAACCATTGAATTCACCTCATGGAGCGGATTTGAACACTTCCTGTAATTTGACGAGACTCAGAGAGGTTAGGTTACAAAGTTCGACACGACTTATCTGAACCTTGTCACGTCTTTTTGCGAAGAGAGATAACTGAACGCAAGAAGACAGACCGCCAATTTCGAAACCACTGAAAAAGTCCCCTGGCTGCTGAAAAGGGACAATCTCTCAAGAAATTGAGGAGATTGTCCCTTTTTTTCGATATAATTAAGGTATCGGAGAGAAGCTAGGTGAACCCACTGATTCGACAACAGCAATCGATCCTTTTAGGCTGAGTTCAGCGTCATTGTTGCTTAGGAAGCGAGCCTCTGAATTTCTGCCTCGCAATACTCCGGCAAGTGCTTGCCTGTGGGTTGCATTGGCTGCATGAGCGCCTGGTGAAAGAGTTCCTTGGCGCGCGCAAGCGTGGGCCGCATCTTGGTCTCATCCAAGAAGTGGTGGTACGCAACGTAGTGGTTCAGGTATTTCGTTGACACGCCATGAAATGGGTACAGGAACGTCTTGAATCGCTCGTGATAGGCATTCACATTCTGAATGTGATAGATCTCCTTGGTCACGTATCGCTTTTTTCCGGGATTGACGGTCTCGTGCGTGACCAGTTGTTCACGGCACCTGCGAAATGTGGGTTCTTCGTCAGTGCACAGAATGGCTCCTTTTCGAAGTCGTTCGATAAGCAGCGAATTGAGCTTTGCTGCGCTCAGGCGTCCCAACGTCGCCACTTGTGCCAACGTGTGCCAACGTGTGCTTCATCCGATCCCGAGCGACGAGTACACAAACTTGTTCGTTGGAAATCCCGCGTTTCTTTGCTACCCCTCCACGCTTACGCGCTTTACGCGAGAGGTTCCGCTTT
>JAKACV010000088.1 GCA_021821085.1 Bacillota bacterium
ATATGAAAAAACGAGAGATAAGTGATATCACTTATCTCCCTCTACATTCGATCTCCCGATGTACTTCCCATTCCAGCACGTTGAGACTTCATTTACGCCCTACCATAAAAGATGCTCCTGAGATTCCAGGACGAGTCATTTCAAAAGGATCTAAAATATGCGATAGCTCATCCTCAGATAGCAAATTCTCTTTCAAACACGCCGCTCGTACGCCTGTATTATTGACAATTGCTTCATGTGCAATCTTGGCTGTCTTTTCATACCCAAGGTAAGGATTCAACGCCGTCAATATACCTGTACTGCGCTCAACATAATCTTTACAGCGATCAGCATTCGCTTCTAATCCCACAAGGGCGTAGTTCATGAATACTTTAAATGCTTGTTTCAAAATGGTCAACGACTGAAGAAGATTAAAAACTAAAACAGGTTCCATAACGTTTAATTCCAGTTGACCAGCCTCAGAGGCTAGACAAATTGTTTGATCGTTGCCAATCACCTGAAAAGCCACTTGATTAACCACTTCACATATCACTGGATTGACCTTCCCTGGCATGATGGATGAGCCTGGTTGCCGTGAAGGCAACCGAATTTCTCCAAAACCAGTACGAGGACCAGATGCCAGCAAACGCAAATCATTTGCAATTTTCGAGGCATTGATCGCACAGATTTTCAATGCCGCGGATACTTGCGTATAAACGTCTGTATTCTGCGTAGCATCCACAAGATTTTCTGCTCCCACAAATGGAAAACCAGATAGTTGGGATAGCAATGATACAACGCGTTTACTATACGTCGGATCTGCATTAAGACCAGTTCCGACTGCTGTTGCTCCCATGTTTATTTCATATAACAACTTTCTGCTTTGCTGGATTCTAAAAATATCACGCCTGATCACTCGTTCGTAAGCTTCAAACTCTTGCCCAAGTCGAATGGGGACAGCATCTTGCAAATGCGTTCTTCCCATCTTAATAATGCTCGCGAATTCAATCGCTTTCTGTACAAAAACGCTATGAAGTTGACTCATCGTTTCTAACAACTCATCAAGTAAATGCAGTACGGCAATATGCACAGCCGTTGGGAAAGCATCGTTGGTTGACTGAGCCATATTGACATGAGTGTTTGGACTCACCAAAGTATAATCACCTTTGTGACCACCCAACAGTTCAATCGCACGATTTGCGATGACCTCATTGGCATTCATATTTATAGAGGTCCCCGCGCCTCCTTGGATTGGATCAACGATGAACTCGTCATGCCACTTCCCAAGAATGATTTCATCTGCTGCTTGCACAATTGCCTTCCCAATAGTTTCATCTAATTGTTTAATTTCCATGTTCGCTAATGCCGCGCACTTTTTAACTAGAGACATTCCTCGAATAAGTGCTTTGTCTAATTTGTAACCGGTTATCGGGAAGTTTTCCGTGGCTCGCAATGTTTGAATCCCATAGTAGGCTTCACTCGGAACTTCCTTGTCACCTAAGAAATCATGTTCCATACGTGATAGAACCAGCAATATTATTCCTCCTTCGTTCAGAGACCTCAATCATAATTCGCTTGTTATTCCATATTGAAACATACAACCTTTATCTCGGTCATTTCTTCCATCGCGAACTTAACACCTTCTCGCCCAATACCAGAGCCTTTAACGCCTCCAAATGGCATAGCGTCTATTCTAAAGTCACTACTATCATTAATCATCACACCACCCACCTGCAAACGACGAATGGCATGATGAGCATTTTTAATATTAGAAGTAAAGATCCCGGCCTGTAAACCATAGTTCACACTGTTCGCTAGATCTATCGCCGCATCCAAATCTTTTACAGGAAACAATGATACAACAGGACCGAAAACTTCCTCTTGTGCAACTTTAGATGTTAGCGGTACGTTAGTTAAAACCGTTGGTTGATAGAAAGCTCCAGTACGCTGCCCGCCTGTTTGTATAACAGCTCCTAACTCAACCGCTTCATTGACCCATGACTCAACTCGTATGGCTTCTTGCTCTGTTATCAAAGGTCCCATATCAGTCTCTTCCGACAGCTTATCGCCAACCTTTAACCGCTGTGTTCCCAGAGTAAAAAGCTTAACAAATTCTGGATAAATGCTCTCTTCAATAAAAATTCTTTGTACACCTAAGCAGTTTTGTCCGGCCGCCCAGAAAGCACCTTGAATTGAGGCAGCAATTGCTTGTTTAAGGTCTGCATCTGCTAAGACAATTACCGGAGAATTCGATCCTAACTCCATACCGATCTTTTTGAGTCCTGCTTGTCTTGTGATCTGTTCACCAGCACTTGGTCCACCAGTAAAACTCACAACCCGAACGGCAGGATGTGCTACCAATGCTTCACCTATGTCTCTCGCAAATCCCGTAACAACCGTAAGAATTTTTTCGGGTAACCCGGCCTCATAAAATACACGGGCAAGCATCAAAGAACTAAGAGGTGTAACCGTAGCAGGTTTTACAATCACAGAATTACCAGCGGCAATTGCCGGACCAACTTTATGAGCCACCAGATTTAATGGATCATTGAAGGGCGTAATTGCTACCACAATCCCCACCGGTGTTCTATAGAAATAACCCGTTCTATGTTCACCTGAAGGGGATTGATCAAATGAAATAGTTTCTCCTTGAAGTCGACGAGCTTCTTCTGCACTGAGTTCAATCGTTTGAACGCAACGTTGAACTTCCTTACGAGCTTCCCGTATCGTTTTACTGCCCTCTCTTGCAATCATAACGGCAAAACTCTCCGCCTCATTTCGAATAGATTCTGCGGCTTTCCGCAAAATTTCTATTCGCTGAAAAGTTGAAAGTGATGCTGCTATCAAGGCACCTTCCTTTGCCACCTCAATAATCGTTTCAATCTCCTCTTTTGTCGCAGCTCGAACGACATCAATCAAACTGTTGTCCTGAGGATCGCGTACTTCAATCACAGCATCATCTCGTTGCCATTGCCCAGAATCCAGAATTTTTCTCCCTTCTATTTTAACACTCATAGAATCCACTCCTTTCTCACACCATTTCGTGCCACTTATCTAAAGAGTGATGCCTTCTGATCCAAATTCCGACCAGCCTGAGCACGTACAATATGAATGAGGTCAATCAACAATGAAAAGCCTGTTTCGATTCGACCCGCACCGGCTCCCATCAATGTCACCGGACCCATCAGGTCACATTCGTACGTAATCGCATTCGTTGGTCCTGAGACCCCAGCTAAAGGATCAGTTAAAGGGATCATTTCCGGACCAACTGAAGCGATAACACCATCGTCAGAAAGTGTAATGCGCGAAATTAATTTCCATTTTTTACCTTTAATTTTCGCTTCTTCTATTTGACCCGATGTAATTCCCGTAATGCCACGCCGAGTAACCTGTTCTGAATGTAATTGCACATTCATTAGGGTATTGGCGAGAATTAAAATCTTATACAAAGCATCGTAACCTTCCACATCATTCGTGGGATCCGCCTCTGCATATCCCAGTTGTTGAGCATCCGCCAATGCATCATCGTACGAGGATCCATTCTCCATCTGCGTTAGGATATAGTTTGTGGTTCCATTGAAAATTCCTCGAATTTCTCGAATTTCATTTCCAATGAGCGATACCATCGGCATTCGGAGAGAAGGTGTTCCACTCATGACACTTCCCTCAATCCCCCAGTAAACACCATGCTCCTCGGCTAAGGCGGATAATGAAGGATATTCTAAAGCGACAGGTCCTTTATTAGAAGTTACGACATTTTTTCCGGATTCAAAAGCAGTTCGGCAATAATCAATAGCGGGCTGGCCAGTTTGCACATTGGTATATGTGACTTCAACTACTGTATTCGCATTTGTCTCTTTGATAGTGGTTAAACTATCCCATCCCTTTATAATACCGGGGCTATCTGGATAAGCTAGCAGTTTACCAGTCTCCCGTACAACTTTTAATAACATTTCAATTTCAAGTCCATTAGGATTATATACAGATCCTTTAAGGGCATCAGAAACTGCTACGATTTCAAACTCGATTCCTTCATTGCGTAGAAACGAATTTTTCACAATTAATATTTCAAGAAGACCTTGTGCCACCGTACCGAATCCAATTAATGCAATCTTATGTTTCACAACCTTCACCTCGGTTCATTCATAATGTTTTACTTAAAACTCCCAAGAGTAAGTTGCTGTTCCACATATGCGAATGCTTGTTTTAAATCCGCAATAAGATCTTCCACCTCTTCAATTCCCACGGAATAGCGTATTAAATTCTCCGGAATCCCCATCGCTTCTCGTTCACTTGGCGTACATTCTACGTGACTTGTTGTTCTCGGTGGCCCAGCGGTAGTTTCCACCGCGCCGAGATTTGCTGCTAAGTGCGCCAAATGCAGCCTTGGTAACATAAGCTTAACTGCTTCAAATCCGCCTTTTAAAGAAAAACTCATCATTCCACCAAAGTTACGCATTTGTTTCTTTGCGACATCATGGTGCACATGTGTTTTTAGCCCCGGATAAAACACTTTGTCTACCAACGGATGTGTTAGAAGAAACTTCGCAATTTTAAGTGCATTCTCCGATTGACGCTCCACTCTCAATTGTAGTGTTTTCATTCCACGCAGTAACAAGTATGCATCCATAGGCGACAACGTCGCTCCATTAATCTCCCGATAATGATATATTTGTTCCACTAAGCTCTTTGATCCACACACAATTCCCCCTAGTGCATCCGCGTGTCCACCAAGAAATTTAGTTGCACTATGAATCACCAAATCTGCACCCAGTGTTAAGGGATTCTGATTGATTGGAGTTGCAAACGTGTTATCTACTACCACGGTTGCTCCTACCTCGTGTCCAACTGCTGATAATCTCTCTAAATCCACGATTTTCAACGTTGGATTTGTCGGACTCTCCAAATACAATACTTTGCAACCTTTACGCGTCTCTCTTTCAATTTGCTCGTAGTCACCGGTATCGCAAAGAGTAACTTCAATTTCAAAACGCGGGAGAAATTCTGTGAATACCTTATTTGTTCCACCATAAGAATCTTTGACTGATACCACTCTGTCCCCAGGCTTAAGCAGTGTAAATAACGTCCCACTAATGGCCGCCATCCCCGTCGCGAAACTCGTCGCTGCCTCCGCCCCTTCCAATAAACGCACCTTTTCCTCAAATACATGCACCGTAGGATTGGTATTGCGTCCATAAATGTGCCCTTCGCGTTTGCCTAACGCCACATCCAACCACTCGTCGAGATCGTGATAACCAAAACCTACACTGTGTACAACAGGTACCTGAGTGGCACCTTGCAAGAGATACTCTTCTTCTCCTGCCCATACAACCTTGGTACCTGTATTCATTTGTTCAGCTTTACCGCGCATCTCTATTCGCTCCTTTATTTAATTGTGTAGAAAATATGAACTACACAATGGGATTTTTACAAACAGCTAGATATCTTTATAGGATTGCTCCAAAAGAACATCTTAATAAACTTAGAGTACTCGCATTAAACGCGTTAAACAATTCTCAATACTGTATAAATATTGTCGTGTCATTTCGACAAGTTTGTATAATATTATGGTTGCGTCAATGCACAATAAATATGAATGATAAATAAGAACGATAAAAAATCACCCTCCTTGACAAAGGGTGAGCAGATTTCATGTGAATTTAAATCAAGATAAAAATCCCCTTATAAACTGCTTTCTACAATACGGCCGTAAGTAATCGACGTGCAGTTTCTGCTAAAATTGCTGCTCCCATCGGTAGAATCCGTTCATCAATGTCAAACTCAGGTGTGTGCAAACCTCGAACAATCCCATCCGGTAATTGACAACCCAAAAAAAACATAGCCCCGGAGATCTTTTGTGTCATATGACCAAAGTCTTCACCCCCCAGCCCAAAGGGTACACGTGTAATCTTCGAATTTGGATATAAAGTACTTATTGCATCAGTAATAACTTGGTTAACTTGCGGATCATTATATAGAGCAGGTTCACCGCGTACCAGTTCAAACCTATAATCACCGCCAAGCACACGTGCGACTGAAAACGCTCTTTCTACTTCCTCAATCAGCGCCTCTCTGACTTGTGGATCGTAACTTCTTAAAGTTCCCTCCACAATTACCTCAGTTGGTATCACATTAGAAGTTGTACCTGAGTGAATTTGTCCTATACTGACTACAGCAGATTTTAGTGGAGAAATTCGCCTTGACACAATACCGTGTAATGCCTGTAGAACAGATGCGAGCATCCAGATTGGGTCAACGGTTAAATGGGGATAAGCAGCATGTCCTCCTTTTCCGAGAATCACACCGCGGAAATTATCTACATTCGCCATACTGTAGCCATCATTGACCCATATTTCGCCGACGGGACTTTCTGGATTCATGTGCAGAGCCACAGCAGCCTGCACCCCATTTAGCACACCGGCTTGTATCATATACGGAGCCCCAGTCATCCCACTTTCGTCAGCAGACTCTTCCGCAGGTTGAAACAAAAATCGAATAGTCCCAGTCGGACGTTCCTTCATAAAATATTCAGATAAAATTTGCGCAGCTCCAAGTAAAATAGAGGTGTGCGCATCATGCCCACACGCATGCATTACTCCCTCTGTACGAGAGACAAATGAATGTGAATTTTTCTCGATAATTGGTAAGGCATCCATATCCGCTCGCAATGCCACAATAGGACTCTCTCCAGTACCTAGTGTTGCAACAATCCCTGTACCTGCAATATTCCGTTGAATCGAGATGCCCTGAATGGGTTCCAAT
>JAKACV010000089.1 GCA_021821085.1 Bacillota bacterium
CCCAAAAACGGTGGGTAACCCGCTGCCCATCTACAGATCACCTCTTTCCCAGTAAAATTATCACTGTATTTCATCTTGCGCCTACTTATGGGCAGGCACTTGCCGAGAGGCTATTCAATTACCACTTCACATCATTAAATTAATTCGCCATTTCATGCAAATGAAAAATCCGATGCGTATCCAATACAGCCTCAAATCCTGGCGGTACAACAAATGTGGTGGCCGGGGATTCAATAACGGCTAACCCAGTAACGACATTACCCGCTTGCAATGACTCCATTTCCCAAATATTTGCCTGAAACCACTCACCGGCCCAATATACTCGACGTTTTCCTTGAAATGCTTCTTGAGCAGGTTCTTTACCTACGTACGGTTCTTCAGGAATCTTCGGTTTAGGTACATCTACTGAACCTCGGACAATAGCTCCCGTTACGCTATAGCCAAGTTCAGGTGAACGAGCCGTTTTTGCATAAACGCGAGCATAAGTATCCTCGAACGCACCCGTTAACTTATCCCAATCTGCAGCTGATGTTGCTTCTGCAAACGGTGCTTCAATTTCAATATCATTGAGTTGCCCTTGATATTGCATGCTGACATATAAGCGCAACTGCACTTCATCACCACTAAACCCATTTTTTTCAAACTCCTGTTGAACTTTCTCCGATAATTCAGTCCAAGCCCCCTGCAAATTGATGGCCACTTCCTCTTTTTGCTCATTTGTCGCTCCATTCGGAACATTCCCGTCCAACGTCATATCATAGCGGTATTCAAAATCTGCGGCTCCGCAACCAAACGCGGAGAACCCAGCAGCCCATGCAGGTACGAGAACATCCTCAAAGCCAAGACCCTTTACATAACCTGCTGTATGCAACGGACCCCCACCACCGTAAGAGAAGCAAGAAAACTGCGTAGGTGAGTATCCCTTCCCCATAACCAACGACTCTAGATAATTGCGAAGTTGCGATTCCAATAATTCGATTACGCCATACGAAGCTGCTTCAACCGAAAGCCCAAGTGGATCCGCAAGCTGTTGCTTGACAGCTTGGTAAGCTCTCTCTTTGTCCAGTATAATTTGACCACCAAGAAAGTTATTCGGGTTGATTAGGCCGAGCACAACGTGACAATCAGAAACGGTGATAATATCGGTTCCACCCTCCGGATAGCACACACCCACACGATAACCGGCACTATCGGGACCTAAAATAATTGACTTTGTATAGGGATCGACTCGCACAAAACTCCCTGTCCCTGCACCCACCGAATCCATTGCAACAAGTGGCAGCGATAAAACAAGCCTTGCAATATTAGGGCTTGTATCAATGGTAAAATCACCCTGTGTAATGAGCGCAATATCAAAACTCGTCCCACCAATGTCGGAACACACAATATTTTTAATTTCCAATTGTTCTCCTAAGTACTTTGCGCCAACAACTCCGCCAATAGGCCCTGATACTAATGTGCGCGCCAATTCATTTGCCCGAATGCTGATTGTCCCGCCGTGACTTGCCATAACGCGAATGTCAAATTTCGATCCTTTCGCTTGCATTTTTTCATTAACAAGCTCGAGTGTCCGTCGAGATGGGTCTGCTGCATAAGCTTCGATGATGGCCGTATTTGTGCGATGCGTCTCTTTTCGTACTGGATAGTAGTCAACCGATGCAAATACCGGCATGTTTTTATTCAGTTTCTGCAATGTTTCCTTGACAATATCTCGAACCCGTCGTTCATGAGTCGGATTTTTATAAGAATGAAGGAGCGAAATCACAATCGATTCGACACCCTGTTCCACAAGTTCCTTGACCGCAGGTTCCACTTCGTGCTCATAGAGTGGGATGACCACATGACCAAATAAATCGATACGTTCCGTAACCCCCCTAGTGGACGTGCGTGGTACAAGAGGCGCATCATAGCGATGTGTATTTAGATGTAATCGATCCGAGTAGGAATAGCCAAGGTAAGATTGAATGGCACGCCCCATTCGATGAAAATCCTCCATCCCCTTATTTACAATCAGTCCCACTTTACGCCCTTTGCGAGAGACCAAACGGTTTAGCATAGCTGTTCCAGAATAGACACCTGTTAACAGCTGTGGAAACGACTCCTCCACTGTCATATCCCAAAATTCCAAAGCATCTACAGCAGATTGCATCAATCCAACCGACTCATCTCCTGGTGTCGTTTGCGCCTTCCCGACCACAAACTCCCCTTTATCATCAATGATAAAGGTATCGGTCATCGTGCCCCCAGCATCAATAGCTAAAATCTGAGTTCTCCGACCTGCCACATTTATCTCTCCTTTCAAAGCTCCATTGAAGGTCTTACACTCCACTTAAAGCAAGAAGTATGCCAAAGGACATTGCCGAACGAGAACGGTTCTTTCGGCAATGTCCTTTGGCATACTTCTACTATCGAACATAAATAACGCTACACCTGTAGTGCTACAGTCCCTAATAACGCTACAGGTGTAGTGCTACAGTCCTTTCGGTAAGATTTTAGCTGAGTGATTGCGCCCTCTTCTCAAGGGGGCTTTGATTGGTTATACTGAAAGAAGGGTGAAACCATTGGAAAAAGAAATCATGCACAAGCCAAGAAATGCACAAGATATCCTACTTAAAAATCTCACACGCGCCCTCCCTCACGATGCGTTATCTGCCTTGGGGATTGAAGGCGTGCATGTGATGCAAGCACTCTCAACTGAATTTGCTGAAATTGACATTAAGAGCCTGTTCAAAAAGGGTTGAGGTAAGATGCAAGCAGGGGTTTGGTGAAGTCTGGACATGCGCGCGGAGTGTACGATAGGTGGTACATGAGCACGCATGTCCAGCACAAGCCGAAGCCCTGCGCCGCAGAGTTCTCGACCCTTTTTGAACAACCTCTAAAAGAATAACGTTCAAATTCTTTTGTTTGCAATGTCCTAGACAACCAATCGTGTGCGACCTTCCCCATTATCAAAGGTCGCACACCCGTATCCAAAAGGGCTGTTTCATGATTTAAGTGCAGTCTCAAACGTTAAAAGACCGCACCAGAACAGTTTCGAATTCACTACGGTGTGAAAATCGGCACAAATAAATGGATCACAAAAATGGAAAACAAGGCAATAAAGAAAGTGAGGCATGATATTGTCTGGAGGCTTGAGGAGAAAATGCAAACAGAGCTGACAACGATTCCACTAAAATCGAGAACTCTCGCTCAGGTTTTTTGTGACTAAACTAAAAGTTGCAATGTGATTAAAAGCTGCGTGAATACCGAACTGAATCAATGGGCAAAACACTCAGATATGTAAACTTTCAGCTTGCTTTTAGCACAAAAAACGTATTCTTGTCATGAATAAAAAAACACCGTAATAAAATCCATGGAGCCACCTATCGGATTCGAACCGATGACCTGCTCATTACGAGTGAGCCGCTCTACCCCTGAGCCAAGGTGGCAATATACATTGGTGGCGGAGAAGGGACTCGAACCCCCGACACTGCGGGTATGAACCGCATGCTCTAACCAGCTGAGCTACTCCGCCATCTGGCGGAGAGAGTGGGATTCGAACCCACGAGACGGTTATAGCCGCCTACACGATTTCCAATCGTGCTCCTTCGACCAACTCGGACATCTCTCCTCACGGACAAGAGATAATATATCATAAATCGCTGTCACAATCAACTACTTTGTTACGACGACTACGAGGTTATTTCACCTTAGATAATTGGGAAAGTTGCACCTTATATGCGCGCAATAATCCTAGAAAGTCATGAAACCAGGGTCCACCATAGGCGACCAATACTCCTGCCGACACATAATCTAATCCATCTCCAATCCACGTTGGTTGCATATTCGTCCAAATTGGTGCAAGTTTCAACATTTCAAGCGGATGAATTTGTGCAACTCCCGCCAAAACTGTGCCGTTCACCCCAGCAAGAAAATGAATATTCACCTTACGAAGAGCATCCTCGTAAATTTCGTCCCATTTACTATCGTTCGGTATAGCCTTTGCTTGCAGATGGAGGAAATGAATACGTTTTTTCATTTGTTGTGTAATTGCTTGAGCCCCCGTCGAAACTGCTGCCATCACAGCAACGAATTGCATCAATTCATCCATGAGTTTCACACTCCCTTTCCACGCTCCTTCTCTCACAGTACGTAGCATGTTTTGTCCAATAGAACAAAAAATGCTGGGGTGGCATCTCAGCGCCACCCCAGCGTCACGACTCACTTTTCTCACCTTAAGGTTCTAGTATATTGTCGCCCGCAACGCACCGAGTTTGTGATCACACTCGCGCCATTCTTGCTCGGCATTTGAATCTGCAACAATGCCTGCTCCAGCCTGTAAATAACTAACTCCATTTTGGTGTACAACCGTACGAATGATAATCGCCGTATCGACATTTCCATGTACATCAAACATACCGATGACACCACCATATGGTCCTCTGTTTACGTCTTCAAGTTCGTCAATAATCTCCATCGCTCGAATCTTAGGCGCTCCGGATAACGTTCCGGCAGGAAATGTGGATAGAAACACATCAAATGGGCTCACTCCTTCGCGCACTTGCGCTGATACGAGTGATACTAAATGATACACATGAGAATATTCTTCAATTTCAAGCAACTGCTCGACCTGAACACTTCCAGGTACAGCAATTCGACCGATGTCATTTCTACAAAGATCTACTAACATCACATGTTCTGCTCGCTCTTTCAGATCATTTTGCAGCGCGTCCACAAGGACTTGATTTTCTTCCTTCGTCCTGCCTTTGCCTTTTGACGTTCCTGCAATTGGGCGCATTTGAACTGTTCGTCCTTCAACGCGAAGTTGCATTTCTGGACTCGCTCCAAAAATCAAATACGATCCATAGTTTGCATAAAACATATAGGGCGATGGGTTCATTTGGCGTAAACGTCCGTACACTTCTAGTGTGTCGACATGTCCGACCACACGCAGACGTTTTGAAATGACGCATTGAAATATATCCCCGGCCCGAACGTATTCCTTGATTTGCTCTACACGCTCTTGATATGTTTCAAACGATACATCTTCATGTGAATGTAATTGGGATCGATCATAGCCGGGAAATTCCAGCGGCAGTTTCTGCGCCTTCTCCAATAGTCTCTCCACATCTGAAATTCCCGCCCCTTGCACTCCATCCATTTCATGCACATAAACAACCGTAGTCTCAGGCGTAATATGCATCACAATGCGATGAATCTGCAGATAGAAATCATCGATAACACGGTCATCCTCAGTGGTTTCCGGCACGTTTTCAAAGTATCGAATCGAGTCATATCCAAAAAAACCTAAATACCCAAACGCGTAGGCTGGAAGATCTGCATCAACGCGAAATGAGTGTAAGATATTGTCCAACCGCACAGGAAGATCATCACGAATGACTTGCTTTCCCTCATACGATGTTCTCGAAAGGATAGCCGGATCCCCGCGCACAGACAACTCCTTTCTTTTTCCGTGTACAGTTAAAAATGGAAAAAGACCAATCATCGAAGAACAGTACGTTTTTTTTGTATCCGTTACGGAATCAAGTAAAAAGGCTTGATCCTCACCATATTCACGAACAAAAGCAACATAAAACGCAAAAGCATCTGCCTTAGTTATGAATTCAAAACGATGCGTTTTCACTGTGATAGAGGTGTTTGCTGACATGATCATGCCTGCACACCTCCTGTCGCAAAATGTCTCACGAATGAACTTGAATCAGCTTTGACTGTCGCTTCATCATGGTTAACTTCATTTGCAATTGCAAGAAAGTTATGGATGATTTCATGACCATATTCAGTCAGTACTGCTTCTGGGTGAAATTGCACGCCAAATACCGGGTATCGCACATGCTCAATTGCCATAATCATATCATCATCTGTTTTAGCGCACACGCGCAATGCTCCCGGTAAAGAATCTGCTTCCACAACCAAGGAATGATAACGTGTAGCCGTGTACCGCTTAGGAATATCAACAAATAACGGCGATTCCTCGGTGTGTTCAATCACAGAAGTTTTCCCATGCATAAGCGTGGCCGCTCTTACAACGCGAGCACCAAACGCCTGTGCAATCGACTGATGCCCTAGACACACTCCCAAAATAGGGGTTACCGTATGAAGTTGCTGCACGATCTCTACAGAAATCCCAGCTTCATTTGGAGTACAGGGTCCAGGAGACAATACAATTCCATTCGGTGACATAGTCCGAACTTCATCTACGCTGATCTCATCATTGCGAAAGACACATACATTGGCCCCTGCCATCATCATATATTGCACTAAGTTAAAGGTAAAAGAATCATAATTATCGATCACTACAATCACGCCGGGAACCCTCCTCAAGAAATTTGGCAACAAAAAAACCGCGCCGATTCCGTCGTGGTTGAGGGCATTTTCGCATGCAACGATCTGATCACGTATGCGGCTTAACAGATAAAAAGACGCTAAGCTCTCCTCAACTCGACCGACTCACTCTGCTCTATCGTCGACTTC
>JAKACV010000029.1 GCA_021821085.1 Bacillota bacterium
TTCGCCAATTTCTTCACCGTCCGTCCATTCGAATCTATCTCATACTGATTCGACAAACATCATTGTGGACCCTTGTATATTCTATTTATGAGATAAAATTCTTTTCGTCGGACGGACTCCTAGAACGACAGCGACATTATATTATTGCAGTCATCGTATTATTGCTCGGAGACTATGAACTTTTGCACGCGTTTGTCACAGGAGGTGAACGGTCATGATCCGCGGAGTTGTCATGGAATTGACTGACGAGCGGACTGCTCTCGTTCTTACTCCGGAGTTTACCTTTGTGCGCGTGCTGCGCCAGGCAAACATGGTGATCGGTGCAGAAGTTGAGGATGTTTATCCACTCGCAAAACAAGTTAGCATCGTACAGCGATTGCGTATGATATCTATGCGAAGGCGCTTTATGGCAACTGGCATCGCTGTGGCATCGCTACTTGTTGCGGCCGTGCTTGTATTCTCTCAGGTTATTCCAGTTCAAGCGGCTCCGTATCTGTATTTATCACTTGATGTAAATCCCAGTGTGGAATTCACAGTAAGTCAGGCGGAGCACGTCATCGCAGTCAAAGGGCTCGACCAAGATGGGGTAGCCGTGGTTCGACAGTTGCATTTAAAAGGAGAACCGTTATCTGTGGCGGTGGGGAAATATATGCAAAAATTAACACATTTAGGATATGTCAATAACCAGTCGCGGGTTGTCATTACGGTAGCGGCGGCTGAAGTATCGGCTGTATCTGCATTGGGAACGACTCTATCGAATGTTCGCAAAGACATTGCAGGAACACTAGCTCCAACTAAAATACCACTTGTCTCGTTTGTTGTGACAAAATCATTTTTTAACCAGGCTGTTCACGATAAAATGTCGCCAGGAAGACTCGCACTATATGTTGAGGCAAAGCGCATTGGTCAGCCGGTCTCTTGGAAAAAGATCATGCAAGGACATATGGCACAAGCCGTGGGTGGCCCCACGCCATTGCAAGGATTATTGAATATGCTTAAAAATAATCCGGAATTGCCGGTCAATTCGCCGCCACTTCCAAGTGCAATAGATCACGAGACGTTTTTGCCTCATACGCTAAAACCTTCAACTGACAAGGGGCAGCATTCACATGACAACCATCCACACGGAGGCAGATCCTCTAATCATACTGGAACTGATGTCGAGCGTACCTTATCGCACCTCCCTACGGATCCGATCGCAAAAACCGTAGGCATTTCCATTCAGCACACGCTACAGGTTGTGCCTAAGGTGGCGCAGGGCGTATTAGGTTCTCTTAGCGCACAACATACGGATCCAAGCAAGGTAACAGGCGATAGAGGCAAGGCAAAAATTGATAGTGGGAGACAATGAGAAACCCATAAGGGATTCCTGGAGCAAGTGCCGCTTTTGCCGTGAGGGCCGTTTGAACATTTTGGGATGTCTGTGATATAGTGCGGAGTGTTAGAGGCGGTGAATTTATTCTATGCATACACATGATTACGATTTTATCTTACCTGACGAACTGATCGCACAAACGCCAGAGGACAATCGAAGTTCATCTCGATTATTTGTAGTAGGCCGTACGTCAGGGGAGTTTCAGCATGCCCATTTCTATGATTTGCCTAAGTATTTGGCGAAGGGCGATGTACTGATTGCAAATGACTCTCGTGTGATTCCTGCACGATTAATTGGACGAAAACCTGATACAGGCGCTGTGATTGAACTGCTGTTGCTTCGCCCACATGCAGATTCCAGGTGTTGGGAAGCACTCTTGCGTCCTGCAAAACGCGTGGGTATAGAGAAACAGATTGTCTTTGGCGAGGGGGAACTCACAGCAACGGTGATTTCAGAACTTGCTGGTGGGACTCGTGTGGTGGAATTTTCGGCAAGTGGTGAAGTGTTTGATACGCTTTTAGAAAAGCTCGGGAAAATGCCACTGCCACCGTACATACAATCACAGTTAGAGGATCCAACTCGTTATCAAACAGTGTATGCGCGTGAAAAGGGATCTGTAGCAGCGCCAACAGCAGGATTACATTTTACCCCTGAATTGATGGAACAATTGAAGACGTTAGGGGTCCACATTCATTTTATCACGCTTCACGTGGGTTTGGGTACTTTTCGACCAGTAAAAGTCGAGCAGATTGAAGACCATCATATGCATGAAGAATGGTATCGAGTGCCCGCTTCTGTATTTTCGGCAGTAGAGGTTGCAAAAAAATCAGGACATCGCGTTGTGTGTGTGGGGACAACAACGGTGCGAGCCATGGAAGCAGCTTGGTTGCTGCGCGAACAACAGGAGTCAGCAGCAGAAGTGAGTGGCTGGACGAGGATTTTTATCTACCCAGGATTTACATTTCACGTGGTAGATGCGTTGATCACCAATTTTCATCTGCCACAGTCGACGTTATTAATGCTTGTGTCTGCTCTCATCGGTCGCGAGCGGTTACTTGCTGCCTATGAAACGGCGATCGCACAACGCTATCGCTTCTACAGTTTTGGCGACGCCATGCTGATTTTGTAATGAGAAAGGATTTCCGGAGATGTCTGCACTCTCGTTTGAATTATTGAAAACATCTAGTGAGACCTTGGCGCGCAGAGGGCGGATTCACACCCCACATGCGACTATCGAAACGCCCGTGTTTATGCCTGTGGGAACGCAGGCGACTGTAAAAACGCTGAGTCCTGAAGAGTTAATCGAGATTGGGGCTCATATTATTTTATCCAACACATATCATTTGCACCTGCGCCCAGGAGAGGATATTGTTCAGGGAGCTGGGGGCTTACATGGATTTATGAATTGGTCGCGTGCTATTCTGACTGACAGTGGGGGGTTTCAAGTTTTTAGCCTGTCGACTTTGCGAAAGATTTCCGAAGAAGGGGTGGAGTTTCGTTCTCACATTTCAGGGGAAAAGCGATTCTTAAGTCCGGAGCGTTCCATTGAAATCCAAAATGCGCTGGGTGCCGATATTATTATGGCATTTGATGAGTGCCCACCTTATCCTGCTGATCGCGACTATGTGGTAGCATCCCTTTTACGTACGACGCGCTGGGCCAAACGTTCTTTGAGTGCTCATCGACGTAAAGATGAGCAAGCGCTGTTTGGGATTGTACAAGGGGGGATGGAACACGATTTACGGCGGCAATCTGCGGAGCAACTCGTTGAGTTGGACTTTCCCGGATACGCGATTGGCGGGTTGAGTGTAGGAGAACCAAAGCCGCTTATGAACGAAGTGTTGGAATATACCACCATGTATTTGCCGTGGGACAAACCTCGTTATCTGATGGGCGTGGGAGCGCCAGATGACTTGTTTGAAGGTGTAATGCGTGGCGTGGACATGTTTGATTGTGTATTACCAACACGCATTGCACGAAACGGAACGGTCTTTACGTGGACAGGTAAATTAGTAGTACGAAATGCGGCAAATGCAAAGGATTATGCACCACTTGACCCACACTGTGATTGTTATGTGTGTCGAAACTACTCGCGAGCTTATATTAGGCATTTGTTAAAGGCAGAAGAAACGTTTGGAATTCGACTTACTTCGTATCACAATCTTTACTTTTTGGTTAAACTGATGGAAAAGATTCGAGTTTCTATCGAAAACGGGACTTTTCTTGCTTTACGCAAACAATTTTATGACGCGTATGGGTATAATGAAAGCGCAATGTGCTGAGTAGCACAATAAAGGGGGTACCAAGATGTCCAGCAGTACTGTAATGCAATATTTGCCGTTGGTCTTAATTGTTGTTGTTTTTTACTTTTTATTGATTCGTCCTCAACAAAAGCGGCAACGTGATCGTGGCGCTTTACTTCAGTCGTTGCAAGCAGGTGATCAGGTAGTAACAATTGGCGGACTACATGGAACAATCGCAGCGATTGATGGCAATATTGTAAAGTTGCGCATTGCGCCAGAGTTGGAAGTCACATTTGAACGTAAATCGATTGATGCAGTGCGGAGAGATGCACAATGACCATGATCAAGACCCCGGATCAGATCGCGCGCATGCGAGAGGCGGGAGAGATTCTGGCGTCTTGTCACAAAGAACTCAGTACATTCATTCAACCAGGCGTGACGACATTTGAAGTTGACCAATTCGTAGAGCGCTTTTTAGAGCAACATGGGGCAACTCCAGAGCAAAAAGGGTATCAGGGATATCCTTATGCTACGTGTGCATCAGTGAATGATGTTATTTGTCATGGGTTTCCTACGCAATACGAGTTAAAAAACGAGGATATTGTAAAAATTGACATGGTGGTTAACCGTAATGGGTGGTTGGCGGATTCTGCTTGGTGTTATGCGGTGGGGACGATTTCAGAGGAAGCACACCGCTTACTTGAGGTGACCAAAAAATCGTTGTTTCTCGGTATCGAGCAAGCAGTGATTGGCGGGCATCTCGGGGATATCGGGCATGCGATTCAGTCTTATGCGGAACCACTCGGCTATTCTGTTGTACGTGATTTTGCAGGGCATGGGATCGGGAGAAAACTGCACGAACAACCGATCATTCCGCATTATGGTCGCGAGGGGACAGGTTTGTTGTTACGTGAAGGTATGTGTCTTACGATTGAACCTATGTTAAATCTAGGTACATATAAAGCGAAAATCGACGCGGACGGGTGGACAGCCCGCACGCGCGACGGGAAACTTTCTGCTCAATATGAACATACGATTGCGATTACAAAAGATGGACCGGTGATTTTAACTGCGTAAAAAGCACAACCGAGTAGCTGGACCATGGTGGTCATGGTGGTCACGGTTACTCGGTTGTGCTTTTTGTTTAGCGTTTGAGGTTAACGCCAATTGTACCGCCAAAGGCACCAATTAGTCCAAGAAGTGCAATTCGTACAAGGGTTTGCATTTGAAACGCCGCACTCATGTCGACAAGGCTACCCACAATCGCTAGCATCGCGCTAAAGAGCAGTGCTGTAATCCCCCCGTAATACCAACCGCGTGTTCCTGCATTACGAGCAGCTGTCATGGCGCCTATCAGTGCAGAAATGGCATTGATCGTATATGCCGCATAAGGGAGGGTTCCCTCTGAGAAACTCGACCATGTGTAGATACCTGCCATTACTAAGGTACACATGAGCGATGTCACAAATGCCACAATAATCCCTAAAATCAGTGGTGATCCATGGAAGTCTGTCTTAAGGTCTGTCCACATTTTTCCGTTCAATCTGTAGCCCCCCAAAGGAGAATCTATTCTCTACTTTTATATGAGAAGCCTGTCTCTAATATGTTAGTTTAAGCTGGCTATCGCATGGAAAATCGGTAATTGCAGCCTCCTGAATTTTTGCTCATATTCCGTTTGGATGTACTTTCCTCGTGTTTCTTCACCCTGCGGCGCCAGATCAGCGACGCGATAATCGACGTCCTGAATCACCCATCCGTCTTTGCGCAGTGACTGTAACGACCAATCAAAAAATGGCGAGTTGTCTGTTTTTAGTTCGAGAATGCCATTTTTCTGCAAGATATGTCGATAGACAGCCAAATGTCTAGCATGTGTTAAACGCTTAATCTCATTGCGCCGTCTTGGCCACGGATCGGAAAAATTGAGATAGATAGTATGCATTGATTCTGGAGGGAATAGGTCAAGTGACCTGCCAATATCAGTATGAATAAAACGAATATTTTCGATGTGCTGATCTAATGCGAGTGTAGCTGCACGCGCGATGATTTCGACAAATTTTTCGATGCCAATATAAAAGGTTGTGGGATGATGGGATGCCATTTGAGAGAGAAATGTACCACGGCCACATCCTACTTCTAGTTCAACATGATGATATGCGGTGAGCCACTCGGATGGAAACGAACCTTGCTCCGGATTAAAAAATAATGACGCACTTTTGTGCAGAAGTTCAGGAACTTTGTCTTTTCCGCGTATTCTCAAGACTGATCCTCCTCATACTAGGATTGCTTAGCCAATGGGGGGTGTGATCACGATGATTTGGACATTATTTATTCGCACCTTATTTACGTATGTGTTTGTGTTTGCTGCATTGCGCATCATGGGTAAGAGAGAGATCGGGAAGTTATCTGTGTTTGACCTCGTGGTCTCGATTATGATTGCTGAGATTTCTGCCGTTGCTTTGCAGGATTTGAAAATTCCCGTTTGGCATGGAGCCTTTATTATTGGTCTACTCGTGCTCCTGCAGATTGGCGTCTCGCTGCTGACGCTTAATAGTCGCCGTTTGCATGACATTGTTGAAGGCAAACCAACCGTTCTTATTGCCAATGGAGAGGTCAATGACAGCGAAATGAAGCGAACCCGATATAGTATGTCGGATTTGCTGATGCAATTACGCGATAAAGAAATCACCAATATTGCTGATGTTGAATTTGCCATTTTGGAGACGTCAGGAAAGCTCTCCGTCTTTCCAAAAGCGGAGCATCGCCCGATCAGTGCAGATGATCTCGGTATGGTGGTCAAACCAACCATAATCCCAACCTCGCTTATTGTAAGTGGTGAGATCATTTATGACAAGTTGGCCGCTACTGGGAAATCACTTGCCTGGTTACAAGAGCAATTAACAGCGCAAGGGTATTCATCAGAAAAGGATGTTTTCTATGCGTCGTGGGATGGCATTACGTTACATATCGATCGATTGGACAACATGAGCAAGGTGCAAAAACAAGATCCGCCCCTATAGGGACGGATTAGCGAGCAAACGGGATGCGTTTGACGACGTGCGAGAGTGGTCTTCCGATTCCTGGAATCCGTGTGAAGGTCTGAGAAGTAATGGTTCGCGTCATTAACAATAAGAGTAGGTATAGAAGAAGTCCGCTGCTAATAACGAGAATAAGGCTTGCAGAGAGCGGCAAGACTGAGACGTTAGCCCACATGATGTGCATAAACAGGGCAATCGTGGCTGTTGCTGCAAGGATTTTGGCCGTATCCGCCGCGTCTACGTAAAATCCGATGATGCGATGCACAGAGTTGATATGTAATAAGGTGGTTAGGGAAACGGAGATTGATACTGCAATGGCAACCCCTGCGATTCCGACTGTAGGTTTACTTGCAAGTAAATAAATGATGATGAGCTTAAGGGCAGACCCAATGAGTGAATTTCGCATGGCGATACCAGCTTTATTTATCCCCTGCAAGATCCCTGATAATGGGCCTTGGAGATACAGGAGGAATCCTGAGGGGGCCATGATGGCAAGGAGTGGCGCGACATTAGGATGATGAAAAATCGATTCACAAAGTGGGGTGGCAAATTGCAAAAGAATCAGGGACGTTGGGAATCCAACGAGTGCTGTCACTCGAAATGATTGATATAATCGCCGTGCGACAAGTTCAGATCGACCGACAGCCATGGCTTCCGAGATGGATGGGACAAGTTGAACGGCGAGTGAATAGGTGAAAACGGTTGGAAAAACAAGCAAGGGTATGGCCATTCCACTGTATTCACCATACATTCTTGTCGCCATCGCAGTTGTAATGCCTGCCAAGAGAAGTGAACGAGTGACGAGAATGGGTTCAATCGCAAAAGCGATAGAACCGATAAAGCGGCTAAAGGTTACTGGTAAGGCAATTTGCAACATGGCGTGCAGCGTTTTGCTCAGTGATTCTGTTTTGCCGGTATTCGTTGGTAAAACTAATGCAGAAACGCGGCTTTTGCGCCGATAAATGATGTACATATAGAGACATCCAGCAAGTTCGCCAAGAATCATCCCGCCTGAAACACTGGCTGCCGCGTATTCAAGTCCTTTGCCTTTGGCGAGAGACAGGGCTGCAATGACCCAGACGGCAACAATACGGACGAGTGTTTCGACAATGGAGGCTACTGCGGGAGTACTCATGACTTGTAACCCTTGGAAATAGCCACGCAGTACAGAGGCGATGGCGATGATTCCAATAATAGGGGTAAGCGTAATGAAGGGATAGTAGGCGCGGGGATCTGTAAATAGATAACGCGCAAAGAAATGACCAAAAAGAACCATAGCCAATGTTAATACAATGGCGAGTGAGGAAGTGGTTCCAAGGGCAACGATGAGGATACGCCGAATGCGAGGGCGGTCGCCTGTGACCATAGATTCCGCGACTAATTTTGACACGGAGACACCCATGCCAAATGTGACGATGGTAAGTACAAGGGTTAATAGAGGAAAAACCATTTGAAACAAGCCGATTCCTTCAGCTCCGATCAACCGGGTTAAGGCGATACGATAGATAAACCCCAACACTCGTGTCACGAGACTCGCACCGATGAGGACGGAAGTGCCCGCAATGAACGATTGGCGCTGCATGTCTAGTTTCACCTCTTTCGAACAACGATAGCATGTTACGACTGATAGCGATGGAAGAAAGCATCGTCACTAAGACATGCTTGACACTTGAGCGTATGCAAAAAAGATGGGGGTTAGTCCAAATGTTCTTGCGTGTTCGAGAAGGAGATGAGACAATAATTACCGTGAGAGGGGGGGATGAGGTGTTTAAAGCGACGAAGGATGGAGAAGTTCCACATAAGACGACAAAGATCTTTGGCAAACGGCGCAATGCACATCGAGATCAGGCGATGTCATCGGATGAAGGCCATACAGCCGAAGAGTATAGTGATATCCAACAAAAATCCCCTATCGTTGAGCCAGAACATCAGGAGCTACCTGTGTCCTCTGTTCACAAGAAACGCAGAATTGTGTTTGGGAGAGAACGCGAAGATTCGTCGAAGGCGATCATCGAGCAAGAATCTGATCGCGCAGAGCGTGTCGAGGATTATAAAGAGACGACTGAAGAACATGTGCCAGTTCTTGGTCTTGACGACAACACTGTGAGGCAAGGTTCTGAGCCGCGAAAGACTGTGTTTGCACTGCGTTCTAAACCCGAGCTAGAGGATACGGTTTCCCAGGAAGAATTAGAGATAACTGGTACAGAGAGTGATCATCATGCGACGTTGCAGACGTTGCGACATCCGCTTGAAGAAGAGATACGACGCATAGCAGAAAAAGTGAGGAATTCAGTTGTGGTTGACCTTGTTGAGACTGCGGATGCAGACGATGACTATGATCCGTATGACCGTGAGCCAGATGATGAGTTGCTTTTTCTTCTTGCGAGTAAAGTGGAAGAGTTTCACTGGCTAGAATACCGCGAAGTAACCATCGCTGATCTGTGGGACTATTTTAAACATATGGGGAAAAAGCGTCCGCAGTCATTGCATGATCTTGTGAATGCAGTGATGTGCTTACAACCACAGGCATTTATGAATTTTTCCTTGAAGCGGGCATATCGTGCTCCTACGCTTGACAAGTTAGATCTTAAGGGTTTGATCTAAGTTGACGGATAAGTGGACAACTCGATATACTGTTGAAAGTCAATGTCTATAGGAGGTAAACAGTGATAAAATGGGGACGTTTCACGACTTTTCTTGGCCTTGTCGTGATGATCTTTGCGATCGTTATATCTACAAGTTCTATGTTATATACAAAAATTCCTTTAGGGCTTGACCTACAGGGTGGATTTGATGTGCTTTATCAAGTTGGGAATCCAAACCAGACGATTACGCCAAGCGACATGAGTGCAACTGTGGCTGCATTAGAAAACCGCGTAAATAAAATCGGAGTTTCCTCACCTTCTATTCAAGTGCAAAATGGGAACCGCATCCTTGTATCTCTGGCGGGCCACTTTAACCAGGTACAGGCGAGATCCTTTTTGTCTGAAGAGGCCAATCTGGAATTCAAGTCTCCACATGGGAAAATTCTCATGACTGGAAAGGATCTTGAAAGTAATGCACATTACCAAGCGAACCCTACGACAAGTGCGCCTGAAGTGGCTGTGCAATTTAAAAATGCTGCACTCTTTCAAGCGGTTACACAAAAGTACCTTCACCAACCTGTGTCCATTTGGCTTAATAATCGTATGATTGACAATCCTGTTATTCAAGATGTCATTACGACTGGACAAGCGACGATTTCCGGAAGTTCCTCAATGCAATCTGCGATTCAGCTAGCGAATTTACTGAACGCGGGTGCGTTGCCGTTTCCTTTACATGAGTTATCATCGACAAGTGTTGGGCCCACACTTGGACAATCTGCGCTGCAATCGACGTTACTCGCAGGCGCGATTGGAGTAACATTAATTTTTCTATTTATGATCCTCGTGTATCGATTGCCGGGATTGATTGCTGTGATTGCTTTGGTCGCATATAGTTACGTTTTGATCGCAGTGTTTGCAGGAATGCAGATTACACTCACCTTAACGGGTCTTGCTGCACTTGTTCTTGGGATCGGGATGGCAGTTGATGCAAATATTATTACGTATGAGCGAATAAAAGATGAATTGCGCAATGGCAAATCGCTACAGTCTTCCGTCATTGCGGGACAGCGCAAGGCGATTCGAACCATTTTAGACTCAAATATGACAACCCTCATTGCTGGAATCGTGATGTACGGGTATGGAACAGGGGATGTGCGGGGGTTTGCGGTCGCGCTTATTGCAAGTATTATTGTAAGTTTGTTAACTGCTGTTTTATTGAGTCGCACGTTGCTTTTACAGTTTACAAAAGCCCGCGTGGTAAAAAATCCGTGGCTATTTGGCGCCAAGAGAAAGGTGGTTAATCCCTGATGAGGTTTGCAATTATCTCACGGCGAAAATGGTTTTTTCTCTTGTCAGGAACCATCACGTTAGCTGGATTGATTGTTTTACTTATTTTCGGCCTTAATCTAGGCACTGATTTCAAAGCGGGTTCTCAGATACAAATTGTATTGAATCAACCTTATAACGCAACGGCTGTGCGAACGGTGTTTCAGAAACAAGGTTTCCCTATTGGTTCCCAGAGCATTACAGCGGCAGGGACAAATAATCAAATGGCAGTGGTGCGCCTTAGTTTCCCACTATCCAACTTGCAAGAAGGAAAGTTGAATACTGCGATTAAGGCTGCATTTTCGAAAGCGCTTGTTCCCCCGGGATATTCTACTGTAGATCCAATTATCGCCAAGGAACAGTCCAAAACGGCAATGTTAGCTGTGTTGTTTGCTTCGCTCGGTATTGTGATCTACGTGGCGATTCGCTTTGAATATCGCTTCGCAGTTGCTGGCATTGTCGCTTTATTGCATGATGCGTTTATCGTTGTTTCTGTGTTTGCACTATTGCGCTTACAGGTCGATTTGCCTTTTATTGCAGCTGTACTCACGATTGTCGGTTATTCAATCAATGACACGATTGTAATTTTTGATCGCATTCGCGAAAACCTGAAGGGCGCAAAAATAAAGACGTTGAAAGAGTTAGAGGCGCTCGTGGATCATTCTCTATGGCAGACCATGGCGCGATCGATTAACACGGTGATGACCGTGTTATTTGCTGCAATGAGTCTGTTTTTCTTTGGCGGTGATCCAATCCATAATTTTTGTTTTGCTCTCCTTGTGGGTCTTATCAGTGGGGCGTACTCCTCCATTTTTATCGCGAGTCCCATTTGGGTGGCGTGGCGAGGTCGTTCGATCATGCGTGCACAACGATCCGTAGCTAAAGCATAATGTGGAATTCGCGAATCCTCGGCCCGTACTTTGCCGAGGATTCTTTTTATCTAGTAAGAGATTTGCACCGATATGAGTTGATGATTTATGGAGGGACGCCATGGTTGATGTGAAGCGGGAGGAAGAGCGACAGTCCAATCAGTTAGCCTATTACAGTTTAGCGCTAAATGTGGTCTTAACTGCTGTGAAAGGAATCGTCGGTCTCGTTGCACATAGTGATGCATTACTAGCGGACGCTGCACATAGTGGTGCGGACGTAGCAGGTTCGATCGCTGTGATCATTGGCATTCGTGTGGCGCGGCGCCCAGCGGATGCTGATCATCCATACGGACATGGAAAAGCAGAAGAGATCGCGGCAAACCTTGTTGCGATTCTTCTCATTCTAGCGGGACTTGATGTGGTATATTCCTCGGTAGCGGGCGTTATCACGCTGTCTACTGCGCCGGACCAAGTTGCACTGTATACAGCTATCGGAGCGATGTTAGCTAAAGAAGTGATGTATCACTACCAGATTCGAGTCGCGAAGAGGGTGAATTCGCCTGCGCTTGATGCGGGTGCATCAGATCATCGATCTGATGTCTACTCTTCGCTAGCGGCAGCAATCGGGATTTTTCTTTCACTACTTGGAAAGTGGAATCATCTCTCTGTGTTGCTCTTGGCCGATCCGATTGCCGGATTAATCGTTGCGGTGGTGGTTGTTCATATTGGATACCAATTGGCCAGACAATCTTATCGGACATTGATGGATCAGGTATTAGATGAAGGGTCCACTCATGACATGATTGCGGTTGCTATGGGGGTTGAAGGTGTACTGCGTATCGATGACTTGCGAGCAAGATCGTTTGGCTCCTACATTGTCGTGGATATCAAGTTGAGTGTGGATGCAGAGGCTACGGTTAGCGCTGGTCACCATGTAGCAAAAGAAGTAAAATATCAGATGATGAAACGATTTCACTCTGTGTCTGACGTGTTCGTGCATGTTAATCCTTATTATGGTGAGGAGTAGAATTGTGGATTCAGGACAATTGCGAGCAAAAATTAGAGTGATCGACGACTTTCCAGAGGCGGGGATTAGTTTCAAGGATATTACACCACTTCTATGTGATGCGGATAGTTTCCAATATGCAGTTGCACGCATGGCGGACTTTTTTAGACGACATGCAATCGACGTTGCAGTTGGACCGGAGGCGCGAGGGTTTGTCATCGGGGCTCCCACTGCATATGCACTTGGTGTTGGGTTTGTTCCAATACGAAAACCAGGAAAATTACCCGGCCGCACGATTCGGAAGGATTATCAATTGGAATATGGCCACGACGGTTTGGAGATTCATGCAGATGCAATTTTACCTGGGCAACGCGTGTTGATTGTAGATGATTTGCTCGCTACGGGGGGGACGATTGCTTCGTGTATCGAGCTTGTTGAGCGTTCGGGTGGTATCGTTGTAGGTCTTGGGTTTCTCATCGAATTGAGTTATTTAGCGGGTCGGGATCGTCTTGCTCCTTATGAAATTTTTTCTTTGCTAGAATATGAAGAGTAGTGAGGAGATGACATGATGGACGAGCATACAGGAGATTCACAGGTGCCGACAAATGAGGTCGAGGAAGAGAATAGTGACCTTGAACAACCCATAACGGATGAGGAAGCAAGGGTCGCTTTGCACGCACTTTGTGATAAAGCGCCGTATCTTACGGAATCCGAACGAGGCTTGTTGCGACGTGCCTATATTTATGCGGAGTTGCACCACCGTGGTCAAAAGCGTAGTTCTGGTGAGGATTATATCACTCATCCGGTGTCAGTGGCAGGAATTTTAGCAGGATTGAAACTAGATGCAGGAACATTGGCGGCAGCCCTTTTGCATGATGTTGTGGAAGATACGAAGGTAACTGATGAAGAGGTGGAGCGTCAGTTTGGCCAGGAGATTGCTCGCCTTGTGGATGGAGTGACAAAGTTAAAGCGTCTCCGTTTTGAAACTCGTGAAGAACAACAGGCGGAGAACTTGCGCAAGATGTTTTTGGCAATGGCAAAAGATATTCGCGTTGCATTAATTCGTTTGGCGGATCGTCTGCACAATATGCGGACACTAAAATACCGACCGCTTGAAAAGCAACGTAAGACGGCGCAAGAAACGCTTGAAATTTTTGCGCCACTTGCACATCGTCTCGGAATGTCGACTATTAAATGGGAACTTGAGGATATCTCTCTGCGGTTTTTAGATCCGCAGCAGTATTATCGCATTGCCAATTTGATGGCGAAAAAACGCGGAGAACGAGAGCATTACATCCAGCAGGTGATCGTAGATCTGCGTGGTAAACTGGATGAGTTAAATGTTCGAGCAGATCTTTCTGGTCGCGCAAAACATATCTATAGTATCTATAAAAAAATGACTGTATTACACAAAGAGTTTAATGAAATTTATGATTTATTTGCAGTGCGCGTGATTGTCGATTCGGTAAAAGATTGTTATGCGGTACTCGGCATTGTACATACGATGTGGAAGCCTGTTCCTGGGCGGTTTAAGGATTATATCGCGATGCCAAAGCCTAACTTATATCAGAGTCTTCACACGACGGTGATTGGACCGAATGGTGAACCAATCGAAATTCAAATTCGCACATGGGAAATGCATCGTACGGCTGAATACGGAATTGCTGCACATTGGATCTATAAGGAGACTACGTATCAAGGTAAAGACAAAGAAGTGAACCTGAGTACTGCGGAAAAAACGGCATCTGTCTCAGCACTGCCTGTATCTTCGATGGAAACTACCTTTGCAAAGAAGCTAGGATGGTTTCGCGAAGTACTTGAGTGGCAACAGGATTTTCGCGACGCGCAGGAGTTTATGGAAACGTTAAAGATGGACTTGTTTACAGATCAGGTGTTTGTCTTTACGCCAAAGGGCGATGTGATTGAGTTGCCGTCTGGATCTTGCCCGATTGATTTTGCCTATCGCATTCATACGGATGTGGGAAATCGCTGTGTGGGCGCTAAAGTTAATGGACGGATCGTGACGCTTGACACGCGTCTTCGTACTGGCGATATCGTTGAAATACTGACCTCTAAATTGTCGTATGGACCTAGTCGTGACTGGCTTAAAATCGCACAAACATCGCAAGCACGCTCGAAAATCCGTATGTGGTTTAAGCGTGAGCGACGGGATGAGAACATAGATAAGGGCCGCGATTTGATTGAAAGAGAAGTCGCAAAACAGAAACTCGAGCTTCACTCTGTGATGGTCACTTATTTGCCAGAGGTCTTGGGCAAATTTAATTTTACGAAAGTTGATGATTTATTTGCTTCTGTAGGTTATGGTGGGTTATCGGCTATTCAAGTCATGACGAAAATTTTAGAACGTATGCGAAAGAACGACGCGACTGTGGAGTCAGTGGCTAATCTGCCTCAAATTGTGCGTGAAGAACGTGATCGTGAGCAAAAGAAAAGAGATCGTATCAACAAAGGTCATATGGGTGTTCGCGTGAGAGGGATAGACAATCTGCTCATCCGCTTTTCAAGATGCTGCAACCCTGTTCCAGGGGATGAGATCATTGGGTTCATTACTCGTGGAAGAGGTGTATCCGTTCATCGCAAGGATTGTCCGAACGTGCTAGCGATGATTGATGAGGGCAGTCGAATGATTGAAGTCGAGTGGGAGAGTACCATTGGTCAGTCCTATAATGTCGATATTGAGGTAACGGCACTAGACCGGCGTGGATTGATCAATGAAGTCATGAATGCGGTGGTCGAGACCAAAACGGACATCACAGCCGTTACGGGGAAGGCGGATCGACGGAGAATGGCGACGATCCACTTGCGGATTGCGATTCGCAATGTAGATCATTTACAAACTGTGGTCGATCGGATCAAGCGTGTAAAAGATATTTACGCAGTGCGGCGTGTGATTCAATAATCTCTTGCAAAAATACAGCATTGCAGCAGGAGGAGGGGTGCCTTGCCATGAGGGTTGTGGTGCAGCGGGTACAGCGTGCGCGGGTGCGCGTCGGCAATGAAACGATCGGTGAGATTGGACAGGGGTTGTTGCTGTTTGTGGGTTTTACACATGATGATTCAGAACCGGATTTAACTTACATGGTTGATAAAATTACAAATCTGCGCATCTTTGAAGACCCAGATGGCAAGATGAATGATTCGTTATTAGATGTTGGCGGTGCTATCTTATCTGTTTCTCAATTCACACTGTATGGAGATGCACGTAAGGGGCGGCGACCTAATTTTATGGAAGCTGCTCGTCCAGAAGTAGCGGAACCTTTGTACGATCGCTTTACTGAATTGCTTCGCGACACAGGTATGATTATACGAACTGGAAAATTCGGAGCAATGATGGAAGTGGAATTGGTCAATGACGGTCCTGTTACTTTGACACTTGATACAGATTATCTTTAGATAAAGGGCATAGATGAAGGAGGATCGAGATGAATATTTGGCGCTTTACACTTAACCCCCTTGGAACAAACACATATGTCGTAAGTGATGATGAGGGAACTGCGATGGTAATTGATCCGAGCTTTCCTGATATGAGCGGGGTGCTCGATCTCATTGCAGAAAAGCAGCTACATGTCCAATACGTGATCAATACGCATTGCCACTTCGATCATGTCCTTGGCAATGAGGCGATTCGGTCTTCGGTGAAAGCCCCGTTGTTGATTCATGAAAACGAATTACCATTATTAATGAACGCTTCAGCACAGGCGCTGGAATGGCTAGATCTTACAGTCAGTGTGAAAGAACCGGACAGTTATTTTATAGATAGAGACGAGTTAACCGTGGGTCATCTTCACTTTCGCATACTCGAAACACCTGGACACAGTCCTGGTGGAGTATGCCTTTATTGTGCTGAGGAGCATGTTCTTTTCTCAGGAGATACTCTATTTGCAGGGACTGTTGGTCGCGTCGATCTTCCATTAGCGGATGGAGCCCAATTATTGTCATCCTTGCATCGACAGTTGTGGCCATTACCAGATGAAACAAAAGTCTATCCGGGACATGAAGATGATACTACGATCGGTGAAGAGCGCGCGCTCAATCCTTATTTCCACTTCGAATAGATTTGGGCGGCAGATGATGGAACGTGTTACAGGGCATTTGCGTAGGGTACTCTGTGAGAGTACGAAAGGGAGGGTCTACGCATGCACAAGAGCAAAATTGGACATTTGCGTATCGAACTTGAAATGACAGATGAAGTACGCAGTAAACTGATGGAACTCGCATCAGGACAAGGTGATTCGGTGATGATCTCGGATGCATTGGTAAAGCATGTTCGTGTCTATCATTTGCAAACGCAAGCAACACGTGTGAAAGAACTTGAGTATCGTAAAGTTCACGTACATCGCCTAGAGTTGTCTGCGTCACGTCCGACGTTATTTGTAGGTCCATAATACCGGGGGAGGTCCCCCCGATTACATAAAATCTCATCTTGAGAATGCAAAACTAGCCTCTTAGGTTTTTGTTTACTGGCTAAGAGGGCGGCTGCTGGAGCGGCTTGCGTCCGGAAAAACCTTCCTCGATCCCATGCCAATAACGGACGTTTGGCTCTCCGTCGCGCCAACATAAATAAGCATCTTTGCCGTCGATTAGTGCGAGAAAGTCAACAAGACCATGATCGATGTCTTTGATTACGATGGATAGAGTGTGCAAGTGAGCAATTTGCTGCCTGGTTGAAATGAGGGAAAATTCGATTTCTGCTTCTTCTTTGAAGAAATCGTAACTATCCTCATTTTCTTTTTGAGCTTTTTGCTTTCGCGCAAGGGAGAGTCTCATGAGAGCCAATTCATCTTTTGCTTGTCGTAAGATGGCCATTTGATGTTGAATTTGCGGAAGAAGTTTATTGGCTTCCTCTATCGTATAATAATGTTTTGCCATTCAAATCACCTTCCGAATAAAACATGAAATAGCAGGAAAAGTTGTGAAGACTGTCGAATACCTACATCATACACTGGAATGCATCGATTTAGACAAAGAGACAAGGGGAGTGTTAACACAACATGACTCAACTATCTCCCCATCTGGAAACAGCATGGAAAGAGTTTAGAGAAAATGGACAGTTACAGATCGTATTTCAACCTATTTTACGCCTTGAAACGGGCCAGATTATTGGTTATGAACTTTTGAGTCGACCGAGTGCGGCAAATGGAAATCCTATGGCGATCGATGAGTTACTGATTGCAGCAGAAGCGTTTGAACAATTGAGTGAGTTCGATCTTCTATTGTTAGATCGGGCACTCGATCAATTGGGTCATCTACCTTTGGCGAAAATGCGTTTTTTTGTAAATGTTATTCCAAGTACGTTACAATCTCGCAAATTGACACAGACACTCCATTCATTTGTCAAACGAACAAAAGGGATGGTACCTCTTGTTTTAGAGGTGTGTGAGCGAACCGCTGACCCATCGGCAACTCCGTGGTCTGAATTATTAGATCCCGTTCGTCGTCTTGGTATCGATATTGCAATCGATGATGTGGGAAGCGGTTATGCGGGTCTAAATCGAACGGTTGAGATTCAACCCAATTGGATGAAGCTGGATATCGGGCTTGTTCGGGATATTGATACAAATTCAATGAAGGCGGCAATGGTCGCCAGTATTGTCACATTTGCTAGAAAACTCGGATCTATTCATCTCATTGCAGAGGGAATCGAGACGCAAGCGGAGTTTCATACATTGCGTGATTTGGGGATTGAATATGGACAAGGATATTGGCTCGCGCGACCGCTTGATCGCATGTTGGAGGATCAAGTTTTGCAGGTAGAGAGTCGCACAAAACGTGGAGGTTCTTCAGTTGTTGCATTCCAAAGATATGGGGTCGCATTGTCTGGCTTTTTAGAACGTACATGCGCTGGGCACATGGCTTCGACGGCGATGGCAATCGATGCTTGCAACACATTGGAACACGTGATTCATGCACATAAAATTGAGATCTTCCAAGTAAGTAATCATGCAGCCTTCGCTTTGACAACGGACCGAACAAAGGAAGCGATCGAACCGTATGTTATTCCAGAAGATATCTGGCAGCAACTGAATAGAGGACAAGAACATGTAGTGCAAAAAATCCAGGGACTCAATCAAGTGTATAGTCTTGAGTACGGATGTCTATCTTCTGTAAAGGTGCCAATTATTGTACACGGACATCTACTTGGATTCTTATACTGTGGGTTTTCGAAAGCAAATCAAGTTCGAGCTAACGTGATTGTTGTACTAAAAGGTTTTGCAACGGCGATTGCCATAGGTATGATGGGGCAGAGAATTGCCGAACTTGGATTGGCAGAGCAATTGCTGACGTTTTCACAAGCGTCAAGATAGGTGGGGGAATTGTGAGATTTAACTTTATGCACGGTGGACGTCTCGTAGATTACGAATTTGCGACGGGGCGATCGCGTGAGGAGTTGATTGATTTTAGTGCAAACTTGAACCCGCTAGCGCCGCCAGAAAGTGTGCACAAGGCCATTGCACGCAGTTTGCGCCGCGTTCAGGAGTACCCAGATCCGCTATCACGACGTTTGCGAACAGCGTTTAGTACACATGTCGGGACATCTTATGAAGAGGTTTTTGCAGCGAATGGTGCCTCTGAGGTCATCGATTTATTTTTGCGTGCATTGCAACCAAAACGTGTGTTAGTTCTTGAGCCGTCTTTTTCTGAGTATGCACATGCGGCAAAGCGTAGTCATCTGGCAACGGTCAGTATCGCGATGCCAGCAGATTTTTCCTTGCCAAGTACGGAGATGATTGAGCAATTACAAAAGGGCGACGTCATCATCCTCAATACGCCACATAATCCATCCGGACGTTTTTATTCGCGATCGGAACTTGCGATTATTTATGAGGCTGTTCGAGAGAAAGATGCATATGCATTGATCGATGAAGCGTTTATTGACTTTGTTGATGAGGGTGAACAACAATCGTCCATACCCCTTATCAATGAACATCTTATGGTGGTGCGCTCCTTTACAAAAATGTATGGGATTGCAGGATTGCGGTTGGGATTTGGTATAGGAAGTAAAAAAATGGTAGAAATGGTCCAAGGAATGCGTGATGGCTGGAGTGTGAATGTTGTTGCAGAGGAAGCTGGATTGGCGGCGCTTCATGATTATACCTTTGCTGCGCAAACGAGAGATTGGTTGAGAGAGGAACGCGTCTATTGTATGGATCGTTTACAGGCAATGAATGGAGTGACTGTGTATCCTTCTGCAGCTAATTTTCTTTTGGTCAATGGCATCGCGGCCGGTTTAAATGTAAGTAAATGGCAGGAACGATTGCTTGCTTTAGGCTTGTTTGTACGTAATTGTGATTCCTATGGTACATTTTCATCCGGCGTTTTTCGCATGGCCATTTTATTGCGCAGACAAAATGAACAGTTGTTAGATGCTCTTGCACTCGAGTTGGGGCGATAATGCGTACGCTTCTAAGAGTAAAATGGCAGTCGTTTACCGTGAGCATGGCTCGTCTATTACCCTCTTTTCTTTTAAAAGCAATTATTTATTTGTTGAAAAAAAAGTACGTGATTGGTGTAGTGGCGGTAGTGTTTAACGATGATGGTGACCTCTTGGTTTTGCATCATACCTATCGAAGGGAGATTGCTTGGAGGCTGCCAGGAGGACTCAAAGAGGCGCATGAAACGCCGTTTGTTACACTGGTGAGGGAGTTGAAAGAAGAGGCAAATGTGTATGCGGAGCCGATTGCTGTCATCGCTGTAGCGGAAGCGGGCATTAGTTTGGACGTTGCTGTACTTTGCGGCGTGTCATTTGAAGAGCCATTTGTAGCGAATGCAGAGGTAGATGAGCGCAAGTGGGTAGAACCGCATGCATACTGTGCAATACTGCCATCTGAACAACGAGCGTTTGTGCAATCGGCAATTCGCATGCGTGAACTTGGGGTAATGGATCAGAAGTTATAGGTTGTTTGCTAATACTTCGCGTACGGCTTCAAGTGAGCACATGGCTGGAATGTGAACCTGCAATGTGTAGGTATCTGTACCAAATGTCTTAATGTCGCCTGTAACCGGTTTGTCAATCGCTTGCCGCAATTGGGTGATCAATTCGTGTGATGCGACGTGATAGGGCAGTGTCAGTTCGATGTGTTGCGTTTCTTGCTTCGTATGCACCGTAATGACAGAGAGAATGACAGTTGAGTTTGGTAATACGCGATGACGATCTCCATCTTGGAGTGTTGTATAGTACCAGTTAACATCAATCACTCGCCCTGTATACTCTACTGAGCTAAAATAGTAAGAGCGAAAGCTAATGGTTTGTCCAATCGTAAATGGGCGAACAGTAAAAAGAATAAGCCCAGCAAAGAGATTTGATAACGTAGATTGTGCAGCAATTCCGACGATCACTCCAGTTAAGGCACCACCGACGAGAAGACTGCTGATTTGGACTTGCAAGAGATCAAGTGTGATGACAGCAACAAATAAGTAACCGATTGCACTTAAAACCCGACGCCCAATGATCCAAGCGCGCGTTGTACCGTTTTTTTGTTTGCTGGCAAATCGGGCGAAGAAGTGGCTGATATAACGCACAAGCCAAAGTCCCAGTAAAAGCCACACTGCGGCTAATGACCAGTGAAAGTACAGGTGATCGCGTTTTGGAAGAGTTGAAACAAATGCATTTGTCTGGATTATATTAAAAATTACGGCTAAGACAACGAGTATAATAGCGAATATGGTTAATTTCCGCCAAGGGGGATGTTGATTGCTTTGTTCCATTGAATGCACTCCTCCTGTTTCTGACTGCTAAAGTTATCTACTATTTTACGCAAACTTTTAGAGGTTGTTCAAAAAGGGTCGAGAACTCTGCGGCGCAGGGCTTCGGCTTGTGCTGGACATGCGTGCTCATGTACCACCTATCGTACACTCCGTGCGCATGTCCAGACTTCACCAACCCCCTGCTTGCATCTTACCTCAACCCTTTTTGAACAGGCTCTTTTAGTAGAATCGCAATCTTATTTTTGGAAAATGATCTTTTAAAGGGGGTAAAAATATGAATCAATTTAGCGAAAAATCGTCGAATGAGCCATTCATTCTCGTTTATCATGAGCGTGCGGCTGAGTTTTGTATGCAAGAACTGCAAAAATTAGGTGTGACCCATATCGCTTGTGCGAGCACACGCGAGGAGGTCATGGCCGTGCTTGATCGCGTAGAAATTTTATTTTGTTGGCGCTTTCCAATGGATCTATTTGCCAAAGCCCCCGCCTTGCGCTGGGTGCAGTTGATGGGGGCAGGAGTCGATGATGTGATGATGTCTAATCAATTGCCAGAGCACGTAACACTAACACGTATTGTAGGCCAATTTGGAACGGCAATTGCGGAGTATGTATTTGCAGAAATGCTCTATCTCGTAAAGAACCTTGCAAAATTCCAAGAACAGCAACAAATTTCTTTATGGAAACCGATGAAACTATCCGTGTTGACTGGGAAAATATTGGCAGTAGCCGGACTTGGTTCGATTGGCGCAGAAATTATTCGTCTAGGGCGCGCTTTTGGTATGCATACTATTGGACTAAGTCGCACAGGCGCACATCAACATCTTGTCGATCAGCACTTCTTTCCCGAACAATGGGGAGAATTCGTGCAACAGGCGGACGTAATAGTCATAACTTTACCTTATACGGAATCTACTCGTGCAGTGGTGGATAAAATGATCTTCGAACAAATGAAATCGACGGTGATGATTGTTAATATTGGCCGCGGTGCTGTTATAAACGAAGCGGATTTAATTGCGTTTCTACAGACTCATCCTGAAAGTGCAGCCATTCTGGACGTATTTGAAATGGAACCCCTATCAAGCGAGAATCCGCTTTGGCGACTGCCAAATGCAGTGGTTACTCCTCATATTTCTGGACCAAGTTCAACTGCGGAAGTGAGCGACTTCTTTTTTGCGAATTTGAAGCGGTACTTGACTGACGTGGAATTATATGGAATCGTAGACCGATCTGCTCAGTATTAGCCGTTAGATATGTGTTTTGCGACGCAGGCTGCGCATCTTTGGCGCAGGATGTGAGGCTGAAAGTCGCTGAGTTTGATTTGTCTCCTCTTTCTTTGATTTGTGACGCAGAAAAAGGGCTCCTATCCAAATCAGTACGAGTGCGACTCCGCCTGTGATTAGCCATCCCAATGTCCGTTTTGAAAATCCAAGAAATACAAGGGCTGCACCGAGATCATACGGCATGATGCCAAGCCCAGTTGTCCACAAATAGGTCCAAGTTCCTACTTCAGGTAACATCGCTGCAGCGTAATTGAGTACCACAAAGGGAATAAGAGGGATGAGACGCGCCATGAAAAGTCCGATGGCGCCGTGCCTTTCGACTAATTCATTTAACTTCTGTAAGTGTTTCTCCGCGACAAATTTGCGAATCCAACCTTCACCAAAGTGCTTTGCAAGTAAAAATGTGACGTATGAACCGAGCATGGCGCCAAGCCATACATAAAGAATTCCTAGCCATACGCCATAGATTTGCATGTCGATAATCATGAGAAATTCTGCGGGGAATGGGATAACACATAAAAGAGCCATGAGTATGATAGAACCCGTGACCCCAAAAGGTCCTAAGTGACGAATAAAAGATGATACATCTCGTTCATAGCGAAAGTATACCCAGATCGCGATAATTCCGACAACAATCGTTCCAATAGTCCACCAGATCGTAGTGGACTTTTTTGTTTTTACTTCATTTTGAAGTGTATTCATGTAGGGCACGCCTTTCCGATCATTCTCTTCTGTCCTTAGTATGTGTGATTTGTAGTCAAGCATACTTGGGCATTTTGCATAAAAATGTCGCCTCATCGTTCACACTAGACGATAGAGGAGGGCTACTTGAATGCATGCAACAATATGGGCACTATTGCCGTTTGTCGTCGTGATCCCGCTGGCTATGATCACGCGTCAAGTTGTTCCTGCGCTTGTTGTCGGGCTGCTTGTTGGGTCCTATATGCTGGCGCCGACACCGCTTGGCGGTATTAATACAGCGTTATACTATCTGTTTAAGGAGGTCACTGTTCCTGGAAATCTGCGTCTCATTTTGTTTTTATATACCTTTGGTTCATTTGTAGGTCTTGTTCGGATCACAGGTGGAGTCAACGGCTTTGCTGGATGGTTAACGCCCCGAGTAAAATCGGTGCGTGGTGCATTTGGAGTTGCTTGGCTTACATCGATCGGGACATTTATGGCGCCAGATTTTCGCATTATTGCAGTTGCACCAATTATGGAAACGATTATCAGGCGTTTGAACATTAGTCCACAAAAGATGGCCTATGTGATTGACGTAACGGCGACTCCACTCATAAGTTTGATTCCTATTGGGACAGCGTTTGTCGGATATATGATCGGACTATTGGCGGTTGCTTTAAAACACATAGGAAGCACCCAAACTGCTTATCCCTTGTTTTTAGAGACGATTCCTCTCAATTTTTTTGCCATCGCGATTCTGTTGATTGGTGTTTATATTAGTTTTTTTAGTAAAGATGTAAAAATGACGAATGATGTAGCGAGTTCCTCTTCAACTCATCAAACGGTATCGCATGCTCACCATATTCATCACGGGCTGCAAATGGAGACTGGAAAGCTTGGGACACGTCATGAGCCTGTGAAACACAAGGCACCGCCTGAGGCGCTCGATGTAATGAGTGAAGAAGCTGCACCATCCACCTTACATCTTGTGGTGCCTATTGCGTTACTCCTGTTCCTCACATTTTTCTTAACTTGGTGGAGCGGGCATGCTCTCGCTGATACCCTTTTTGGTGTACTCATGAAGGCAAATGCTATTGAAGCCATGCTGCAGGCGATTTTGATCACACTCGTTTTATCATCTGTTTATTATTTGTTTCGTGGTCAAAAAATTGGGCAATTGATGTACGGTGTACTTGCTGGTGGCAATGAAATGATGGCTGTGATTGTTTTGCTTGTCTTTGTTTGGGCCGTGTCAGGAGTCTCGACAGATCTCGGATTTTCCACATATGTAGCACACACAGTTGGGGCTGTTGTTCCGAGAATGCTGATTGCTCCTGTGTTGTTTGTACTGGGCTCAGTCATTTCGTATTTTATTGGCTCGTCTTTTGGTACGTGGGGCATTTTAATGCCACTCGGGTTTTCGCTTGCGATGTCAACTCATGCCTCTCTAGCGTTGATTGCGGCTGCCGTCTTTGCAAGTGGAACTCTTGGGGGATTTGCCTCTCCCCTGAGCGATAATACAGTCGCTATGGCGACTGTCATGAAGCTTCCTGTCGTGGATTTTTCTAACTCTTTGTTGAAAACGACGCTCGTAGCTGGTGGCGTTGCGACGATCGGGTATGCCATTGCAGGTTTTGTCATGTAACCGACTGCAGTTGTAGTAAAACAGATCCATAACTCATCTGAACGTTGCGATCAGATGAGTTATGGATCTGTTTATTGTGTTCTCGATTCTAAAACATACGTTTCACGGACGACAAGTGATTGTACCAATAGGATCCGGGATGGACGGGAAGATAGCCGACCTTGTGCAATCCTCCACCTTCTTCAATCATTTCTCCGTGCCCAATGTAAATTCCTACATGGCCACCAGCATCAAAAATGAGGAGGTCGCCCGATTGCATGGATGCTATAGGTACCGGATCTCCAACGTGCAGGTATTGCCCTTTACTTGATGTTGTGAATAAGTAACCGAGGGCATGATGGTACACATATTCGGTAAAATTGCTGCAATCAAATCCATACTGGCCGCGATCCTCATTGTGTCCCCAAATATAGGGGGTACCCAGTTTACTTTGGGCAATTTGTTCAACTGCGCTAACTTTCACCGCATAAGAGGCATGAATCCCGGCTACGGGGGTAATTGTTGAATCGATTCGCACCCCATATGGTGGGATTTGAATAGATTGTAAAGAAGTTGTCATGGTAGATACTTTATGTGAATGTGGCAGACTGGAAGTCGTTTGATCAGTAGATGATGGAACAGTAAGATTGGCGATTGTTGTCGCACCGTTTGAGTCGACCGTCCCGGTCTGAAGCGAACTGCCTGTCCTCGAATTTCCGCCAGCATGGGAGTTAGCCCGAACGCCCCCTGATCGTGGTGCTGTTTTTGAGAAATTCCACCCTAATGAATGATCGATGACGCGTACGTGTCGTACGTTTTTTGTTGAATATTCTGCAGTCGCAAAATTGATTACGCCATCTAACGTTGCAGTGTCAATCGTTGCTTCGCTTCCGATTTTTTTCAGAGTCTGTGTGTTCACAGGACCTGTGTGTAACCGTTGAACATGCACCGTAACGGTCTTATTTGTTGAATCGTATTCGGTGCCAAGGATATGGTAAAAACGATGGAGCGTCTGATTGAGATAAGCACCCGTTTGTGGAACACTTTGTGGAGTTGGTGCAGCAGTTGGTTGTCCGCAACTGGTGAGGCTAAACAGAGTAACAAGTGCGAGTGCTGTAGGAATGAAGCTTCGCATTGTACGCAGAAAAACACCCCCTTGAAATCTTGTCATAAAGATAGCTTGACAAGTGAAGGGGTGTCCTATTCGATGTAAATCTTAGGATTCTGTAACACTTTGTAACGACGTGTCACTTTCATTTAAAAACTTTCGATAGCGAATGAACATGACAATTCTCCAAGGAAGCAACATTCCAAAAGCAAGAATAAAGAAAATGCTTCCTGTTTGTGGGATTGTTACAAATGATTCAATATAGGTGTGTAACGCTAAACGTAAGATAAGTAACACGAGTAAGACGATAATAAATGCGGGTGATCTGCGCAAATAGACATGTCTGTCAACTCGTTCCATTTTAGAACTGATAATCAGCGGAAGAGAAAATATGCAACCAAAGAGAAAGGCGATGATGGCATACGAAAAGGGGATTCGCATGAATGGAAATACAAACATGAAAAACCCAGTCATCATGCCAAATGGTGGAATGAGAATTTTTTTGGACGAAGTTGGTTTCTTGGCAGCATGTAAACGAACAAAGATAACCGTGAACGCAAATATCACGATCACGATCGTGCTTAACAACTGTAGAGTGTTATTAGATAAAGCGGGCATGCACGGATACCTCCTCACGATAATCATACCGCACTCGCCCTACGCATTCAATGGATCTATGCGATGTATCGTTAAATGTTATACTTTTCGATGTGGCAGAACAATGTGCTATGATAAAGACAAATTGGTGTGAAAAGAGGCCTCATTTCCATGATTGAAAATGATTTATTTTTGCGCGCGTGTCGACGTGAAGCTGTTGAACGGATTCCAGTCTGGTACATGCGTCAAGCTGGGCGCTATCAGCCAGATTATCGCGATGTGCGCAAGCGCTATAGTTTGATTGAAATCTGCGAACATCCAGAAATGTGTGTGCAAGTAACTTTGTCGCCTGTGCAACAGTTGGGTGTGGACGCCGCAATTTTATTTTCAGATATTATGGTGCCTATCGGGGCAATGGGAATGTCATTTGAGATTCAAAAAGACCGCGGACCTGTGATGGAACATCCAATTCGTCAGGCGAGTGATATTGAACGGTTAAAACCGATTGATCCTGAGTCTGACGTACCTTATGTAATGGAAACGATTCGAATTTTGACGCGGGAGTTAAAGGTTCCACTACTTGGATTTGCAGGTGCTCCATTTACATTGGCAAGTTATATGATTGAAGGTGGGCCTTCAAGGGATTATCTGAGAACGAAAGCGATGATGTATGGGGAACCCAGGTTATGGTATACGCTGATGGACCGCTTAGCCGATATGGTAATCACTTATTTGCGAGCGCAAGTGCAGGCAGGAGCATCGGCAGTACAAATTTTTGACAGTTGGGTTGGAAGTTTGGCGCCAGATGATTATGCAGAATATGTATTACCTACGATGCAGCGGATTTTCTCTGCACTGGAAGATTTACATGTGCCGCGTATTTACTTTGGGGTTACCACAGGGGAATTATTGACGCTGTTTGCAAAGACAGGAGCCGATGTATATGGAATCGATTGGCGTGTTCCCATTCGTTCTGCTAGAAATCGCGTCGGACGCGATGTAGCCATTCAAGGCAATCTCGATCCAGCAGTATTACTTGCTCCATGGCCAGAAGTACAGCGAAGAGCAGAGGCTATTATCGATATGGGAATCGAACAACCTGGGTTTATCTTCAACTTGGGACATGGGGTGTTCCCATCGGTCTCTGTGGAACAGTTGCAGCGTTTGACAGCATTTGTACATAATTACAGCGAACGCGCACTACGTGGATAGAGAGAAGGTTCTGAGGGTGGACAAGCAGATTGCTGTGTTGTTATTGGCATATGGAACACCTGCCAATTTGGATGAAGTCGAAGCGTTTTATACACATATTCGTCGCGGAAATCCACCGACCAAAGAGTTGTTGTTAGAATTAGTAGATCGTTATGAAGCGATTGGCGGTTGTTCACCGCTGATTGAAATCACTCATGAAGAGGCGCGATTGCTGGAAGAAAAATTAAATTCCAACTCAAATCTTGGTGTGCATTTCAAGGTGTATATTGGGATGAAACATTGTGTCCCGTACATTGCCGATGCAGTGGATCAATTCGTGAACGATGGGGTCGATGCGGCTGTTGGAATCGTACTCGCTCCACATTACTCCACGATGAGTGTTGGCGTGTATGAAAGGGAAGCGAAAGAGGCTGCATTCGCGCGGCAATTTAATGAGATTGCCTTCGTGGAAAACTGGCATCTTGAACAAAGTTTTCTTGATGCACTAGAAGAACGTTTGCGTACTGCGATGGCCCAATTCACTACTGAAGAGACCGCGTATTTGAAGCTCATTTTTTCTGCCCATAGTTTACCGCAAAGAATTCTCGACCAGGGTGATCTCTATCCAGAGCAATTACTGGAGACAAGTCGTGCATTAGCCATGCGCCTTGGTTGGGAAGATTGGCAATTTGCTTGGCAAAGTGCAGGTCGCACAAAGGAACCATGGCTCGCGCCAGATATTCTAACGGTTCTAGATACACTGGCTGATAGCGGCTATCGTGCGGTGATAGATTGTCCGGTGGGGTTTGTGTCGGATCATTTAGAAGTTCTATATGACTTAGATATTGAAGCAAAAAAACATGCCGAAACACGTCAGATGCATTTTGAACGAACAGCATCGTTAAATGCAGACCAGCGACTGATTGCAGCCCTTGCCCATTCGATCCTCTCCGCCTGTGAAAGTAGAGATTGGGTATGAGTGCACGTCACATCATTGTGATTGAGGCGGCATTATATCGTAATTACGGGAGTTGCATTTCGTAGGGTTGGAATTTAAGATTGCATCGCACAAAGGGAAAATGCGGCCGTTCAAAATTTACAATTTTATATAAAGGAACAGGCATAGTGCATTTTCTGTGCCTGTTCCTTTATAGAGCCTGTTCAAAAAGGGTTGAGGTAAGATGCAAGCAGGGGTTTGGTGAAGTCTGGACATGCGCGCGGAGTGTACGATAGGTGGTACATGAGCACGCATGTCCAGCACAAGCCGAAGCCCTGCGACGCAGAGTTCTCG
>JAKACV010000030.1 GCA_021821085.1 Bacillota bacterium
CACAGTCTGGTGATGATGGCGGAGGGGACACACCCGTACCCATCTCGAACACGACGGTTAAGCCCTCCAGCGCCGAGGGTACTTGGACCGCAGGGTCCTGGGAGAGTAGGTCGTTGCCAGGCCGTATGCGGCGGTAGCTCAGGGGGAGAGCACCACCTTGACACGGTGGGGGTCGTAGGTTCGATTCCTATCCGCCGCACCAAGCAAATATAGAAGGTTCTAAAATCTAGAATTTAATGGATTTTAGAACCTTCTTTGTTTTGTGATGTCTTTTTTTCTCCCACTTAGTATGATAGGGTAGCAAGGAGAGGAGTGAAGATTAGTGATTTTGACTGTACTTATTGTTTTACTTGTCGTCTTAATCAGCCCAATTCTTATTTTTGTTGCGACCGCCTTCGTACTCTCGAGAAAACCGCAGCATGCAATTATTCGTTCTCATCCTTACTTAGGATGGATGAGATACGCATTGGAGAAGATTGGTCCGGAGTTTCGCCAGTATTGGTTTGATGGAGATGAAGAGGGAAGACCATTTTCCCGATCGGATTTTCTCGGTCTCGTATTTTCCGCAAAGTATCGTACTGATTTAATTAGTTTTGGTTCAAGACGTAATTATAAGGATTCTGGTTTTTATCTGGCCAACGATATGTTTCCTCTGTTGACATCGGAGCTTCATGTTGATAATAGTGAGCAAGCAGTTGCGCGGAAGTATGTAGTGCAAAAGGAGGGATTATTTTCGCGTCATGAAAAATTAGTACAAGATCATACGGGGCGTTGGCTTTATACTGAGGATGATGCTGTGATTGTCGGTTCAAAACGAACACAGCCGTGGCGACTTTTTGGGATGTTTGGCGCTTCTGCCACGTCCTATGGTTCAGTGGGAGAACACTACATTTCATCTACCGGTCAAGGGGCAAAATTGGCGGGTGGATCTTGGATCAACACGGGTGAAGGCGGCGTGGCTCCCGAACACCTACAAACGGGGGCTGACATCGTTGCGCAAATCGGACCTGGTTTATTTGGGTATCGTACGAACAATGGGGAGTTTTCATGGGAAGAATTTGAGCGTAAGGCGCAAGAACCACATATCAAGGCGTTTGAACTTAAATTTGCGCAAGGCGCAAAAATTCGTGGTGGACACCTAGAAGGCAACAAGGTGAATGCTAAAGTAGCGCAGATTAGGAAGGTGCCGATTGGGGAGACGGTTAATTCGCCAAATCGTTTTGCGTTTCTTACAAATGGTCGTGATGCACTAGAATTTGTCGCGAAGTTGCAGCAAGTTGGTGGCAAACCAGTGGGGATCAAGATTGTGGTGGGTCAACAGCGTAAACTTGACGAGCTGTTTGAGATGATGATAGCAATGGATATATATCCAGATTTTATTACGGTGGATGGAGGTGATGGCGGTTCTGGGGCAACCTTTAAATCGATGGCTGATTCCATGGGATTACCTTTGTACTCCGCGCTAATTGTAGTTGTTGATACTGCGTATGCGTACGGAATTCGCGATCGTTTTCGCATTTTCGCCTCAGGGAAACTCATCGCTCCAGATAAGGTGGCAATTGCAATGGCTATTGGTGCGGATGCAGTTAATTCAGCGCGGGGGTTTATGATGGCGAACGGTTGTATTATGGCAATGCAATGTCATACGGGAAAGTGTCCAACGGGAGTGACAACAACTGATCCAAGATATCAGGTTGCACTTGTACCAGAAGAGAAGAAGTGGCGAGTGATGAATTACATCATTAGCATGCGCTCCAACCTATTCGCTCTTGCAGCAGCTACTGGATTAAACAGCCCACGAGAATTTTCCCGTGAGCATGTTCTCTATAAAAACGAATATGGCCGCGCTGTTCGTTTGAGTGAACTCTTTCCGTTGCCTGTGGTTAAGAGTCCATCTGTGCAGGAAACATATCATCGCTCGATTGGATAGATGTATCCTATCTTGATCACGATGGAATGGAGGGGGGCTATTTTATGATAGATTCGGTTTCTAACATGATCTCTATCCAGGGCATGCCGAGATTCTCTACGACAGTCATTTTGGTCAGACCAAGAGGTAAGTCTACGACCTTCGAGCTCTTATTGGTAAAACGGGTCAGAACGTTACGCGTTTTACCGGGATTTATGGTTTTCCCCGGAGGAGTAATAGAAGATGGCGATCTGTTCGCATCCCAAGTATGGCTTCATCAGAAACCTGGAATCCACGTTAACAATAAGCCACTTAGGGATTCCGTTCCTTTTGAATTTGAACTTGAGAGTGCAAATGTTTTAGGCCAACACGTATCACGTACTGAGCTATATTGGTCGCTTTTTGCAACAGGTGTTCGTGAACTACATGAAGAAACAGGAATTCTCATGTTCGCAGATCTCGCGGATGATAATGGTCAGATGCGTAAAGCGAATGCCACGGAGCTATGGCGCCAGACGGTCGGATCTACATCGTCGCTTCCTGTAGCGCGTTATTTTGGTCGGCGCGTCACTCCACCTGAAGTGAAGTACCGATTTGATGCGCATTATTTTGTCTGTCTTGCACCTGACCGGCTACAGATTCAATTGAATGCACAGGAAATTGAAAGCGCACAATGGGTCACCCCACATGAGATACTAAAACAATATGAATCAGGTGCATTTCTAATGGCGCCACCTACAGTAGATGCTGTTCTGACGTTAGCAAACCATGCCACAATTGACGAGTTGTTTGAAAAGGGATTTATGCCAGCGCAAGTCTATGATGAGCAACGCGTTCGCGATTTTATTTCGCGTCTTTAGTTGTTACAATCTTGTTGCTCAGGCACATGATAGAGGAGACAGTTGTCTATAGGATCATATGTGATGGCAATTTGCTTTTCTTCTCGTAGTTTAGATAAGTGTCCTTGAATTGTTTTAGTTGCAACCCATTGCATTTCGTGGGCAATGACTCCCGCGTACAGTTGTATCGTCAATTGTGATGATGTTCTTGGGGATATTTTTAGAAGCTCTATGATTTGACGTTCACGCAAGAGACGGCGTTCTTTCATTTGTTGCATAAAGGTATCTGGATTTTTCGTTGTGGCTCCGTGACCGGGATATACAAGTTGTGCACTTAATTCCATCAGATGATCCAATGAATGGAGATAATCACTCAGATGACCATCAGGCGGACCGATCCATACGGTTCCGCTAGGAATGACGGTATCTCCAGTGAATAAGGAGCCTGTGATAGGTTCAAAGAGTGCAATATGACCATGCGTATGTCCTGGTGTATGAATGACATCTAAGGCTAGAGTATCTAATCTGATTTGCTGTTGGTCTTCTAGCTCCGGAATAATCTTGATGTGAGTAGTTTCAATCGACGTTTGTTTATACAAAAGGACTAAATGCTCATATTCAAAAGGATGACAATAGATGGGGCATTTTGCCTCCCTTGCGAGAATAGGAGCACCTAAACTGTGGTCGGGATGATAATGTGTCAAGTAAATTCCTTGCAAGGTCACACGGCGATCTTGCAGGCGTTTTAGAATGGGTTCTATGCTGTCGTCATACCCTGAGTCAATCATAAGTGCATGATTCTCAGAAGTTGTGACTAAGTAAGCGTTTGATTCATGTTCAAGAGCGTGCTTCGCTGTGTTGAGGATGAACTGATCCACGATCCAAGGTTTCATCACGAGTCACCTTTCTATTTTGCAAACTGGGGAGAATGAGATCTTTAATGAAAATATACACGAAAACTGGCGACGAGGGCCAAACGAGTTTGATTTATGGGAGTCGGACTCCGAAAGACGATTTGCGTGTTGAGGTGTATGGGACGGTCGATGAAGCAAATTCAGTTTTAGGAATTGCTCTGGCTCATATTCAGGTTTATCACGAGCAATTAAAGGATTTACAAAAGATTATCCTACGGATTCAACGAGATTTATTTGATGTCGGACGCGATTTGGCTACACCGGAAGATAAACGAGATACAGCGCAGGTCACAGCAGCGCATGTTGAATTACTTGAGCGAGTAATCGATCGCCTCGACGGGGAACTGCAGCCATTACACCAATTTATTTTACCGGGAGGCGATGTGGTAGCTAGCTATCTCCAGCTTGCTCGGACGGTTGTACGCCGCGCAGAGCGCATGTGTGTCACGTTACTGCGCGAGCAGCCAGCAAACAAGGAGATTCGTAGGTATTTGAATCGCCTGTCTGATTTGTTGTTTGTGATGTCCAGAACTGTGAACGAACGTTTAGGCGTTCTTGAGCCAACGGTTGATTTTTCGGCGCCAGTAGAGGACATAGAATGATGGAGTGGAAATCCACCCGCGGTTTATTGATCGATTTGGATGGGACGTTAATCCAAGGTAATCACCCAATTGATGGAGCTGTTGAATTCATACAGCAGGTCGTAAAGTTAAACATTCCTTTTCTCTATTGGACAAATAATTCGACAAGATCGCCACTCTCCGTTGCCAGGATGATGGGACAGCGAGGATTCGCAGGTGATGAAAGGAATGTATATACTAGCGGTATCGCAACAGCACTATGGCTTACAAAAGAGTTGCCCGGTAATCCAAGAGTTTATGTAGTGGGGGAACCCGAATTGCGAGAGGTTCTCGTCGAAAATGGGATTCGCATCGTAGACTCTGTGAACGAAAAGGTAGATGCCGTAGTTGTTGGCCTTGATCGTGATGTTCACTTTAAAAAGTTGTCTGATGCAATGGCGCATTTGTTGGATGGGGCTCTCTTTATTGGCACAAATCCAGATCATGCTCTCGTAACAAAAACAGGGCTTGTTCCTGGAGCTGGATCGCTTTTAGCACTTCTTGAACGAGCGACTAAACGAGTGCCCTACGTGATTGGGAAACCCAATCCACAATTTGTATTATCAGCGTGTGAAAGACTGAACGTGTCTCCGCATGAAGTGATTGTAATTGGAGATAATCCTGAAACGGATGTGCATGCTGGCCGATTGGCTGGGGCGCAAACGATCTGGGTAAAGACAGGAATTCAGTCGGAAGAGGCCGTGTCAGCCGATTTACAGATTGCTAGTCTACGAGATTTACTTGACTAGCAATCTGTTTTTTTATCTTGCTTTTTCTATATATAGTGCATATAATCGTTGTTGTTGACTATATCACGCTACATATAGTTATGGGGTGAATGCATGCGTTGTCCATCTTGTCAAGCGTTAGATTCGCGAGTGATTGAATCACGTGCGAATGATGACCAATATACAGTTCGGCGGCGGCGGGAATGTATTGCCTGTCAACGTCGATTTACCACCTATGAAAGGGTAGAATTGGTCCCATTAATGGTGGTAAAGAAGGATCGCACGCGTGAGGAATTTGATCGTGAGAAGATTCGTCGAGGCATTGCTCGGGCATGTGAAAAACGTCCGATTTCTTTCATGCAGATTGAAGAGTTGGTGGACGAGATTGAACGCGAGTTGCGTGCTGATTTTGAACGTGAAGTTCCTTCTTCAGAGATTGGAATAAATGTCATGCAGCGTTTGCGAATATTTGATGGTGTTGCTTATGTCCGATTTGCAAGTGTGTATAGGGAATTTCGAGATGTAGAAACGTTCGCGAAGGAAATATTACAATTATTACATCAGGAAAATCCAAATGAAGATCAGTAAGATAAGGATTGGGAATCGTCTATTGAAGTACATCATGGTGTAAAAGAGAATGAATGTGTAGAGGGGAATTTCTTACATGCTGGATGAAAAACAGACCTTGTCGTTTTCTGATGAAGATCAACTGGGAATCACAGGTGAGCGGATTGTTGCAGATCGCTATTTACTTAAAGATGTCAAGAAAGAGACGCTCGAAGTTGGGAGTATAGTGGTTGCCGTCTTGGACCGTAAACGCGCGTATCATGAGCTTGCACGCGTTGTCGATATTGATGAGGGCAATCGTACCGTTACCGTTCAAGTGAGAGATGGCTATGAGACGGAATTATCGTTAGACCATGTGGATGTTTTGGCAGAGACAGCCCCGCGGCAAATGTGGCGCCGAATAGCGCATGCTGTTGCACAAGTAACGAAGGATCCAAAGACATTCGAGGATCAATTTTACGAATTGCAAAGTAAATGGCGTTACGTGCCAGGTGGACGCATCAATGCATCGATGGGAACAGGAATACAGACAACGAGTTATAACTGCTTTGTCATTCCTAATGTAGGGGCTACTGTGCGTGATTATGCTCGATCCTTTGGTCAAACATTAGAAATTCAAGCGCGTTCCGGTGGCGTGGGAATGAATCTGAGTCAAGTGCCGCCAGAAGGATGGGTGACGCCAATTGAAAATAGATCTCGCAAATCAGATTTACTTCTTGTTCTGGATGTATGGCATGAAGATTTATTGGAATTTTTATCACAAGATTATCCTAACAGTACAAAAGTAGTGCGCGTATCTTCTGCATTTTTAAAGGCTGTAGAAAACGGCGATAAGTGGACGTATGTATTTCCGGATACAACAGCACCTGAGTACGATGGGGTTTGGGAAGGTGACTTACAGGCGTGGATGGAAGCTGATTTGCCAATACAGTACGGAACAATGCTCTCCGCACAAGTACTCTACGATAAAATTGTAGAGAGTGGAGCGCAAATGATGCAGGATCTGGTTGGCACTATACTAAATCCTGGCGACAGTAGGGGCACGATAGCAAGCACGCTGGCAGACATGTGGGAAGCGATGCTAAACGGTAGACGAGTGAGCATGATCCTATCCTCATTACGGCCACGATATAGCTATGTGCGCGGGGTGAATGGTCGGAGTTCAGGCGCTTATTCTTGGGGACAATTGTATGATAAAGGAAACCAAGTGTTTGGGCAAGGGTTTGGACCGGTCGGCGTCGGTGAAATCATGAGTGTCGGTTGTCAATTAACGTTGCAGGGTGGATCGCGACGCGGTGCTCTCATGTTGATTTTAAACGACCGTCATGCAGATATTCTTCGTTTTATTCGCTGTAAGCAAGTCGATGGTGTCATTACCGGAGCTAATATTTCTGTCGGTATTTCTGAAGAATTTATGCAAGCGAAGGCTGAAGGAAAAGAGTGGACGCTTGGTTATCCACCAGTAGAACTCAGCGAAGCGTTCAATGGTGACTTTTTTAATTGGGAACAACAAGGTCATCCCATTGAAGTGATGCAAACCATTCCCGCCGGTAAGCTGTGGGATGAGTTGATTAGCTCCGCTTGGCAATCTGCAGAGCCTGGAGTGGTATTTCTCGGCAGATATAATACAATGTCGAATTCTCATTATTTTAATCCGATTATCGCAACAAATCCATGTGGAGAACAGGGACTTCCGGCATTTGGAATATGTAATTTAGGCGCTGTGGTGTTGAGTCAATTTGCTGTGGGTTTTGAAGATGCAGATGAAAAAGTGATTTTTCACGATCATGAGCGAGAAAATTATATTCGCAGTTGGTTAGCAAAATATTTCGCAACTGATCGCGTGGAATTTTTATTGCATCATATAAAATGGGAGGAATTAGAAAAAATAACGCGTATTGGGCTGCGTTTTCAAGACGCTGTTATTGATGCCACATATTACCCGTTTGAAGATAATCGTCGCAACCAATTAAGCGAGCGACGAGTTGGATTGGGTATTATGGGATTGCATGACTTATTGATTTACTGTGGCATTCGTTATGGATCGGAAGAATCAGTTCGATTTATCGATATTTTACTTGGATTAATGGCTGAATGGTGCTATTTAGAATCGGTGGAATTGGCGAAGGAGAATGGGCCATTTCCTAAATATGATGCAGAGCAGTTTTTGAATTCTGGTTACATGCAGACGATGGCTCACTATCGACCACATGTCGTGGAAGCAATTCGTAAACATGGGGTGCGCAATGTTACTACGATGACGATTGCTCCGACTGGGACGACCGGTACGATGGTTGGCTGTTCAACGGGGTGTGAACCATATTATGCGTGGTCTTATTATCGTAACTCAAGGCTTGGGATGTTTGAGGAAAGAGCGACAATTGTGGAAAAATATCAGACTTTACATGATGGGAATCCAGTGCTTCCAGATTATTTTGTGACAAGTATGGAGCTTTTCCCAGAAGAGCATGTCAGGGTGCAAGCTGCATTGCAGACTTGGATTGATAGCAGTATTTCTAAAACATGTAATGCGCCAAATTCGTATACTGTTGACGATACGAAGCACCTGTACGATTTAGCTTACGATCTTGGCTGCAAGGGGATTACAATATACCGGGATGGATCGCGTTCTGAACAAGTTTTGTCCTTAACTGACCCTGCTCAGACACAAGAACCTGCAACTTCTGAAGAGGGAGCGTCGATGGTGCATCAGATTGCCGTCGCTTCTAGCGAGCGCATGAAAGTTGGCGACTCTGATGAATGCAGCTATCAAAAACGCAAGCGTCCGGATGTTCTTTACGGTGCGACCTATAAGAAAGAGACACCGCTTGGAACGGCATTCATCACGATCAATGATGATGAACAACATTTAGCTCGGGAAATTTTCGTAAATATCGGCAAGGCTGGTTCTGATGTATACGCCGCAAATGAAGCACTTGGGCGCGCTATCACCTTGTATTTAATGGACTCGCAAAATCCAGACAAAGAAGCAGTACTTGTTAAGCATTTTAGAGGAATTGGTGGGCAAAGTGCGGTGGGATTTGGGGAGCGAAGAATCACCAGTGTTCCAGACGCCATCGCTAAATCATTGATTGATCACTCGGAAACGTTTCCTTTGCGACATATTTCGCTATCAGAAATTAGCGCGACGGTGCTTGCGTCAGAAGACACTGTAAGTGCCGACTTTGATTTGAAACCTGTACACGTGTCCTTACGTGAGGCGGAAAGTGGGCGGGACTGGTGTCCTGAGTGTCATCAGCACAGTCTTGTGCGTCATGGCGGTTGTAATGAATGTGAAGCATGCGGATATAGCAAGTGCTAGATGTTTGTTATTCTTTTAAAACGACAAAGTGGGCCACGGTGGCGCCACTTTGTCGTTTTTGTACTTAGTTCATCGCCGTGCCTCCGTAACCTGGGACAAGAAGGAAGAATAGTACAAAGATAATGAGAAATACAACTGCCCATCGTGTATATCCGCCAAAAGCACCGTACATATCAATGCCTCCTATTCGTATGCGTTTCGTAGATGGTGGCCTTATCTTGTGGCCTATGAGTACTAAATGCGCAAGGGCCTTCTCTTGACTGGACATTTGCCCGTGTGGCAGGTCATTTAAAATAAATTCTGTCAGACACTAGCTAGTGAACATGTTATGATGAATGAAGAGAAAAGATTGCAGTGAAGAGTGGAGTGGTAGAGAGCGATGGAATATTTGTCTTACAGTCGATTGTCCTTATATGAGACGTGTGGGTTACGATTTTATTATGAGTATGTTCAAAAGGTAGATCCAACTGATGAAGTGCCCACGCACCATACAACATTTGGGAAATTATTGCATGTGCTTTATGAAGATCATGCAAATTCTCGTGGAGAGAAAACATACGAAGAGTTAAAGGCTATCTATGATCAAGAGTTTCCGGGAATCGTCAAAGAGTTTCCTGATCGGCAGACAGCAGTACAATTTTATAAAAATGGTGTGGGTGCAATTTATCGCTTTAGTCGCTATAAAGTTGTGGATGTAATCGCCTCAGAGAATGAATTTCTTTTGCCTATCGCCGAGGGTGTGCCTCCTATAAAGGGATTTATTGATCGAGTCATTTATTCACAAGAACACGGGTATTTGGTGGCTGATTTAAAAACGGGGAAAGTATTTTCAGCTAAAAATGCAAAGAAAATGTTTCAGTTAGTCATTTATTCAGCAGCGTGCGAACTACTATATGGAGAACCAGCTCGCAGTGGATATTTTGATTTTATTGTCCAAGGCGAGAGGGAATGGGTGGACATTACAGATGAAAAACGGAATAACGCTAGAAAATGGATTGCGGAAACATGGAGAAAAATTGAGCAAGAGCGGTTTGAGGCAAACTACTCACCAGGATTTTGCTCCCGTTTTTGTCCGTTTCGCTCCATGTGTCCTACATATCAAGAAATTTCCGCCTGATTTTTTACGTGATTCTCGCTAGAAGTGACGGGCTATTTCTGTAGCTCGCCACTCGCGTCGTTATTTTTCTTCGAGGTGACCATGGAAATGTTCATCAATCACATGGTTACAATTCACGCAGGTGTATTGATAGGATACTTTATTTACTTGAGCGGGAACGGACATGCCACGCGTGACCATAACGCTTGCATTGAGTTCTACCATCTTTTCCTCGCGAAATAATTCTCCTCCACATTGTGGGCAAATGACCGCATGTACTGCTGATTCTGCCATAAAACGACCTCCTGTATAAATTCCTTACTGTGACTATAGAATTCACGTCCAGTATACCACTGTTTGCTTTGCAGTTCTCTTTTTCCGATTTCACGTTGCTTAAAACCAGTCTTTGCGATGCATCCAAATAATGGATATCTTTGTCACACTAGTTTCTCTTTGTGTCAGTGGGTGATGAAAGACGCGTATCAGCGGAGAGCTTCGTTAAAGCTACATAGTCATTAACGCCTAAGGAATGGTATACTTACACTTGTCCAGATGTGGGGGCTTTTTATAAGTATTGGCGAAGGACGATGATTGATATGCAGCGTCCGTTTGTCTTGAGATCATTGTGACAAAGTTCCTAGTCACCCCGCGTGGCGATTTTAGTAAGGGAAGGTGCCTCGATGGAGCGGGGAATTAAGAATTGGATGTTGGCTTCTATAGCTATTCTATTACTTGAAGTGGGTCGAATAATCGGTGGGCAGTTTCGAGTTCACCAAGTTGAAACCGTTATTGATGTGATAGCGGGACTTCTTTTTCTAGTGGCTTTGGTTCGTTTTATTGTGGACAAATGGAAACGCAATTGATTTATTATGTTACAATAAAAATGATTGACTGATCAGTCAAAGGAGGATGTACCTTGTCGAAATGGGTGCGTATTGAAAAGGAAGAAGGAATCGCGATTGTCACTATTGTAAATCCCCCGATGAACGTACTGAGCCAATCGGTTACAGAGGGATTACTACAATGTTTTCAGGAGTTAAGAGCGGATGCTGATGTGGGTGTTGTCGTTTTGACTGGCGATGGTGAGCGAGCTTTCATGGCTGGGGCAGATATCAAAGAATTTCCGGAAGCTGTTGGGAGCCCAGGAGTGGCTTATGAGTTAGCACAACGCTTACACGAGATGATGAATTTGATCGATGGTTTTCCAAAGCCGACGATTGCAGCCTTGCATGGATTCACCTTGGGTGGTGGTCTGGAACTTGCTCTTACGTGTGACATGCGAATTTGTGATGACGAGTCGGTGCTTGGGCTCCCGGAGATTAAACTCGGCATTTTTCCGGGGGGCGGAGGAACACAACGTTTACCGCGTTTAATTGGTGAAGCGCGAGCGAAAGAGATGATGTTCACAGGGGATCCAATCACGGCCCAAGCGGCGGCGCAAATTGGCTTAGTGAACCGCGTGGTGCCAAAGGGGGACTCACTGAACGCAGCAAAAGAGTTGGCGCATGTGATTGCGAATCGTAGTTCTGCTGCTTTGGCCTTGGTTAAACGGGCGATTGATGAAGGTGGAGAAATGTCTTTGGTCCATGGAGTTCAAGTCGAAGCGAAGCTATTTGATGAAGTGTTTCAAACGGAAGATTGTCAGGAAGGCATTCGCGCATTTATTGAAAAACGTAAACCGATATTTAAAAACCGTTAAAACTCTCGACGTGAAGGAGGATAGATTCGTCACGGTGGGATTCAATATGGAGGTGAACGTGCATGGTAGACTTTATTCGATTAGATGATCAATTAAAGGCAAGTGCTCGTGATCACGGAGACAATTATGCATACTCATATCTTGGCGAAAGAGTGACTTATGGGGACTTATATGCGCGTGTGCGCAGGATTAGCGGGGCGTTATACGAACTCGGTTTTCGCAAAGGTGATGGATTGGCGATTATTTTGCCAAATAGTGAAGCGTTTCTTGAAATGTATTATGCGGCCCTGTCCATCGGGATGTTCGTAGTGCCGCTCAATCCGCTTTATACTCCCAATGAATTGCTTTATATGTTGCAGGACAGCGCAGTAAAAATCATCGTTGCCCCTGTACAGATGGCTCCCATTGCTCCGATGGTCATGCAAGCGCTTCCGGGTGTTAAGTTGATTGTGGCAGGTGAGTCTGGTGAGCTGATTGACCATTCTTTGATTGCGTTTGAATCTTTACTTGAACACGGAGCGCTTATGGACATACCTGAAGAGCTTGCGATTGATGATTTGGCAGTTATTTTGTATACGTCCGGGACAACAGGGAAACCCAAGGGCGCGATGTTAACCCATCAAAATTTGAGTTCGAACGCAATGATGGCAGGAATTCATTTACACCTTTCTAGAACTGATCGAATCATTACAGTGCTCCCCATGTTTCATGTGTTTAGTTTAACTGTTTGCGTAAATGCTGGGATTTTTAGTGCTGCTGAACTGATCATTTTATCCCGTTTTAGTCCTAAAGAAGTGATTAAAGTAATCGAAGAGACAAAAGCCACCCTGTTTGCCGGGGTACCCACTATGTACAATTTTATTTTGCAGGCTGCAGGAGATATGGATGTAGATTTTCATTCACTTCGTTATTGTATCTCTGGGGGCGCGGCGATGCCGGTTGCCGTACTTACCGAGTTTGAACAACGATTTGGAGTTACGGTTCTTGAAGGATACGGATTATCAGAAGCTTCCCCAATTACGGCTTTTGCACCAGTTGATGGGCGGCCTCGAAAAGTGGGGTCTATTGGTGTAAGTTTACCAATGGTTGAGCAAAAGGTATTTGATGCACAAGATCACGAAGTTCCTGTTGGAGAAGTCGGCGAATTGGTTGTAAGAGGGCCAAACGTGATGAAAGGTTATTTAGGACAGCCAGAAAATACGAAAATTGCGCTACGGTCGGGATGGCTGCATACAGGTGATATGGCCAGGATGGACGAGGATGGATACTTTTATATTGTTGACCGCAAGAAGGACATGATTCTTGTCGGAGGATATAACGTTTATCCGCGTGAAATCGAAGAAGTCTTATTTGCCTATGACGGGGTTCTCGAGGCGGCGGTTATTGGTGTTCCCAATGACAATTATGGTGAAGAGGTAGTTGCCTGCATTGTGTCGAAGAATGACTCGGTTACAGCAGACGGAATTAGACGCTTTTGTGAAAATCGTTTGGCGAAGTATAAACAACCGACAAAAATTTTGTTTATGCAGGATTTGCCGAAAAACATGACCGGGAAGGTAGTGCGTCGGGAATTACGTGAGCATGTAGTTGATCTTGTGAAAAGCAAGTTTTAACCAATGATCCTTATGGAAGCAGTTGCGTCCATCTTCCTATTGATATAGATGGACGCCTTTTTAAATCCTTGCATGTTCGCGTGAGAATGTTGATCGTGTTTCTAAGCGCTCTCAACTGAATCATGATGCAATATAATGTATCTATGTATTCTGTGTATTTTTATATCGTATTTGATTCTCATCATGGAAAAATGACACAATTGCCACTGATGTGTTATACTAAGGTGCAATTGTGTCTTTATTTTAATGTGGCGATCCAGTCGGAGGTGAATTCCCGTCGTTATCCTTGATTCGCACAGTGGTAGTGTACTTGTGTGATTGAGAGGGAGAAGGCACGGGGAGTGTGTGGGAATAACCACGAAAGAATTATTTGATCTGTTGTCAGCTTTGCTTCTTATAGTAATCAATGGCTATTTTGTGGCAGCTGAGTTTGCGATTGTCCGATCGCGTCGTACTCGGATGGAACAATATGTACAAAAGGGCAACAAGATTGCTCAGCACGGTCTGGATGTAATCGATAAAATTGACGCCTACTTATCGGCCACACAACTTGGGATCACGTTAGCCTCACTTGGTTTAGGTTGGACGGCACAACGATCGATTACCCCGCTTCTTATTCAGTTGTTCGGACAAGTCGACGGGGTTTCTCACCGCCTTCTTGGGTTTATTGCTGCAGTGATGGCGTTTTTATTGATCACTTTTTTGCAAATCGTTTTTGGTGAACTCGCACCTAAATCGCTTGCAATTTCACGTGCTGAAACATGGTTGATGCTATCTGCGTTACCTCTTAAGGCGTTTTATCGAGTGATGTATCCAGCGATTTGGTTGCTAAATGCGACTGCACGAAACGTTTTGCGACTAGCGCATATTACAATCACAACTGGTGAATTAGCTCATTCTGAGGAAGAACTGCGCATGCTTGTTACTCAAAGCCATGAGAATGGGGTTATTGATGAGACGGAGCGTGAATTATTCGACAATATATTTGCGTTTGCAGATCGTGTTGCTAGGGAAATTATGGTTCCTAGAACGGATATGATTGCTTTATTTACGGATCAGACGATCGAAGAATGTTTAGAGGAAATTCAACGCGAACGACATACGCGGTTTCCCCTGTGTGAAGATGATAAAGATCACGTGATTGGTATTATTCATAGTAAAGACCTATTTAGTTTTGCACTACAACATCCAAAACGCGAAGGATCAATTCGTTCGCTTGCACGTAAAGTAGTGACTGTGCCAGAGGCCATGGGCATTGACGACGTTCTAAAGGTATTGCAAAAGGAGCGTTCAAGTTTAGCCATCGTGATCGATGAGTATGGTGGAACAGCTGGTATGGTCAGTTTAGAAGATGTGATTGAAGAGCTTGTCGGTGAGATTCAAGATGAATTTGATGAGGAACGGCCTCCAATTGAGGAACGCGAGGGATATCTATCTGTTGATGCTCGAATGTTAATTGAAGAGGTTAATGAATTGTTTGGATTTTCGTTGTCGGATGAAGAGGTGGACACGGTAGGCGGGTGGGTGTATGCGGAACTTGTGGATCCGTTGCGTGTTGGTATTGAAGTAGATTATGAAGGCGCGCGTTTTGTTGTTGCGGAGACGGATAATTTGCGTATTACACGCGTACATGTATATCCCCCTGAAGTTTCTTCTGAAGATGGAGAATACGATGAAGAAAAAAGGGTGCAAGAACAATAGTTAAAACCATTTCATGACTGGGAGGCATCCACTTCTGGGGATGTATGATAAAATGACGATGTGGTGGCTTTAAAGAGGGATGATCAATGAGTGATAAGGTTGCGATTCGTTTTCAACCACAGCGAGCTGAGATTGCGGTAGAGCGTGGGCAAACAGTTCTTGAGGCCGCACGAATAGGTAAAGTGAACCTTACGCATAAGTGCGGTGGACATGGCACTTGTGGTACGTGCAAGATTCAGATCGAAAGTAAGACACTTCTGGAGACGCCGACGAAAGTAGAGATTCGTCATTTGTCAGATAGTCGAGTTGCTGCCGGATATCGGTTGGCTTGTCAATGTAAGTTAACTGGGCCCGCTACAGTGTTAATTCCAGAAGATCCACTGCGACGTGTGGTGAGAGAACTACTTGAGGCGCAAAAGCAAGAGCGTCAGATACCAATGGTTGAAATTGGAGGAGAACGATTAGAGGCATCTGATGTCGAATGATTTTTAAGAAGCTTTTGTCAGAGGTTCTTAAAAATAGAACAGGTGGCTCACGCGATGTGCGGATGAGCCACCTGTTCTTATAATATGGTGGTGTTGTGGGGGTAATGTATATTTATATTCTGCAATGTTCGGATGGGACGTACTATACCGGATGGACTACTCATGTGGGACGTAGAGTTGCAAGGCATCAAAGTGGAAAGGGTGCACGTTATACACGTGCGCGCCTTCCTGTAACATTATGTTATGTAGAAGAAGTTTCCGATCGGAGCGCTGCACTTAAACGTGAATATGAAATTAAACAATTATCACGTATTCAAAAGGAGCGTTTGATGCAAAATTCACGATAAGTGTCATGAAGTGTCATGAAGTGTCATGAAGTGTCATGCGAGTGATCCGTTGTTGAATTGTTGTAATATCGAAGCGACATATGATTGAGTTTGTGAATAAGGTGGGATGCCTTGAAAGGCATCTACAGCCCCAGGCCCTGCATTATAAGCGGCAAGTGCAAGCGCTGTATTGTCATGATAGCGGGTTAGCAATCCACTTAAATACTTCATGCCCCCTTCAAGGTTGGACACAGGATTATATGCATTTGTTACGCCAAGCATCTTGGCGGTTGAAGGCATGAGTTGCATGAGTCCCATCGCCCCTGAGGATGAGGTTGCCGTGGGGGAGAAGCCTGACTCTTGTTGTACTACTGCAGCTACAAGTTTCGGATCAAGTCCATACCGTGGAGCTAGTTCATTAATGAGCGGCATAATAGAACTAATTCCAGAAAAAGAAGGATCATACTGTTGAGTAGTGCTAGAACTCGGAAGTGAACCTATTGAAGGCTGATTGATACCGGCCGTAACGCTTGAATTGATTTGTGGTGTGCCAAGCGCTGCATAGGCGGCAAGTCCTTGCGTATTAGAAACACTGGTTAGCCCAAACCCTGCACTGGCAGGGGGTATGGGGGAATTTCCTATAGATGAAAAAAAATTCCTGAGTCCAAATCCAGAGAAGCTATTTCCTGCATTACCACCACCACCCACTTGCGAGATAAAGTTGGTTTCTAGTTGCATGTAGAGAAGTGCTTCCGTGATGAGAGCAGATTCTGCCGAAGGAGAGGGGCCAGCTTGATTTTGGTTAGAAATCCCTGAGAGATCTTGTGCGCTCAGAACATTTGTTGCTGCACGCAAAGCAGTGTGAAAGTTAACTGCTGTTGCTTCGGGCAATGTTTTCTGCTTTTGACTGCTATTTGTCGGAATTTTGTTGGTGATCTCATCGGTTATTTTCGTTTAGGCCACTTCCCTTTATACTTTCCCGATTCTTATATACTCGATTATAATAAATACGTGAGTAGTTTATCAAATGCGGGATGTGGCGTAAACCACAGATAGGAGATTGTATGCGGTTATTAAGAAAATACTTCGTGAACGGTGTGATTACAATCGTTCCGATTGGCATTGTTATATGGGTTGTAATCCAGTTATTCAATTTCTTCGACAACATATTAGGCAGGCAAATCACTACTATTGATCACCATTATATCCCAGGCCTTGGATTGTTGCTGACGGTGGTTCTCATTACTATTGCGGGAGCGCTGACAACTCACTGGTTTAGCAGAACGTTATTTACGAGTGTGGATCATCTGTTAAAACGAGTACCATTTATTAAGAGCTTATACGGACTTGTCAAAGACACAGTAGAGTCTGTTGTGGGACAGCGACAGGCATTTCAAAAGGTTGTGCTATTGCATCTTCCCGAAACGGATGTCGAATTGATTGGATTTCTTACACGTTCAGATGGTTTGGAACTATTCTCGAATGGGGATGGGGTTGAGAAGGTGGCCATCTTTATTCCGCAAAGTTTTCAAATGGCGGGCGTAACCATTCTCGTTCCGAAAGATCGAGTAAAGATACTAGATATCCCTGTGGAGGAAGGAGTGAAATTTGTATTTTCTGGTGGTTTATCACACCATCAAGAGACAGAATCGCAGAGTATGAAGTTTACGCTACACCGCTCGTTTAGCGAAAAGAAATCACCGCCACTCATTTGAAAGGGTATGGATGAGAGCTTGTAATTTTTTATAGTTTAATGAGGCACGCCGTCATTGCGTTGTAGCGAACTGACAAGTAGATGCGCCAAGGGATCCACCAAATTTTCTAGTGGTTCTCCCTCTGGTTCAATTAGAGTCATCATCAGTACTTCATGAATCGCTCCAAGCCATGCATAGGCTGTCAGGTGGACATTGATTGGAGCAATAGATCCATCATCGACAGCTTGTTGCAAGTGCTTTGCGATGAGAGACGCAAATGACCGGTGTGCAGCAAGGATTTGCAGGTCGAAGGCACGTCCCAAACCGGTCGCCTCGATAAAGAGTAGGCGCGTGGCTTTTTCGTGACGAGAGAATGTGCGCAACACGGTACGCAAAGCCCCTTCGATTTTATCAATGGCTCCTTGGCGTTCATCAATTGCATCATCTACATCACGTACAATGCGGTGCACAAGAGTCTGCAACATGGCCTCGAAAATAGCTTTTTTACTAGGGAAATGGAAGTAGAAGGCTCCTTTTGAAGTGGCTGATTCTCGTGCAATGTCGTCAACTTGCGTATCATTGTAGCCTTTTTTAGAAAATAGATCGACTGCTGCATTTAAAATTCGCTGTCGTGTTTGCTCCTTATCACGACGTTTCATGAGCGTCCCCCCTCATTGAAATAGCCTCTCGGCATTTGATTTTTATTGATATCTCAAAGTTTTGATCCGAATGCTGAGCGGCCATAATACTTTTATGAATGTGCTTATTACTTCATCTGAAAGCTGTATCCTAAAGCTAAAAATCGTTGACGTAGTTCCTCGATATGTTCTTCATTGCGAGTTTCAACGGCGAGATCGACTTCCACCTGTCCTAGAATAAGTGCTTGACCAAGACGATGGTGTTCGATGGACACGATATTTGCTCCCGCCTCAGAGACAGCCGCAACCATATTTGCGAGTGATCCAGGACGATCGGGAAGAGTAGTGACAAAGCGCGCATGCCTTCCCGCGGCGACAAGTCCGTGTTCAATGATGCGGGATAATAACATTACATCGACGTTTCCGCCAGATAAGACGACTGCTACTTGCTTATTTTCGAATGGAAGGTGATGAGTCAACACGGCAGTGAGTGCCGAAGCACTGGCGCCTTCTGTAATGACTTTAGATCGTTCCATCAACATGACCATTGTTCGTGCGATCGCTTCATCCTCAACGACAAAAATATCGTCGACAAGATCTCTTACAGCCCCCCAGGTGATATTGCCAGGTCGTTTCACGGCAATCCCATCGGCGATCGTTGAAACGCTCTCAAGCGTCGTAATGTCACCTGCGTCGAGTGATCGTCGAAAGCACGCGGCACCGGAGGCCTCGACACCATAAATTTTTATGTTGGGGTTGATCGATTTTGCGGCTATGGCAATACCTGCAATTAGTCCGCCTCCACCAACGGGGACGATAATGGCGTCGAGGTTAGGGTTTTGTTGTAAAAGTTCAATTCCAATCGTGCCTTGCCCAGCGATGACATCAGGATCGTCAAATGCATGTACAAAGGTATACCGAGTTTCATTTTGTAGTTCTCTTGCTTTTTCATATGCATCATCATAGTTTTGTCCGTGCAACACAATGGAAGCGCCGTACCTTCTTGTTGCCTCTACTTTCGATAGCGAAGCCATCTTTGGCATCACGATCGTACAGGGTATATGGAGTAGCCGTGCTGCATATGCGACTCCTTGTGCGTGATTCCCAGCGGATGCGGCAATCACGCCGCGATTGCGCTCCTCATCCGCAAGTGCGGAAATTTTATTATAGGCACCACGAATTTTGAATGAACCGGTACGTTGCATGTTTTCAAACTTAAGATAGATATGATTGTGACTTAATTGGCTATAGGTCTGTGAATGATCTAAAGGCGTATTGACAATTACTTGGGCCAGACGGGCCGCTGCGGCTTGAATATCAGGATATGTGACGTGCATGATGGGACCTCCTAGAATAAATGTACGTTATTTGTGGATATCTGGTTGATTTTTGGTCTTTGCGTGCGTCCTAGACTGTGTTACATTGTAGCAAAAACATGCGTAAGAAGGGAGGGTTGTGATTCGATGGGAGATAAGCAAGAAGTCTTTGTAACAGAGTTGTCATTTGAAGAGCGAGTTCGCTCCTTGGTTCGACCCAATCTTCTCGCAATTAAACCTTATGTTCCAGGTCGAACCATCGCAGATGTGCAGAAGGAATTTGCTTTGCAAGATGTTGTGAAGTTGGCCTCTAACGAGAATCCACTTGGCCCCTCGCCCAAGGCAATTCAAGCGATTCAAGATCTGCTATCTGAGTTGAATCGCTATCCAGACGGAGCTACACAAGATGTGCGTCAAGCGATTGCACAGCATATTCAAGTTGAACCACATCAAGTATTTGTTGGTAACGGTTCAGATGAGATTATTAAGATGATTGCCGAAACTTTTTTGCAACCAGGCGATGAAATGATCGTACCTTATCCTTCATTTGCTCAGTATAATTTTGGGGCACAAGTGATGGGTGCGCAAGTGATTTCGGTGCCACTTACGCAAGAATTCCAATATGATTTTGCGGCAATGCGTGAGCATATCACGGCGAGAACAAAATTAATTTACGTCTGTTCACCCAATAATCCAACAGGAACTTGGGCGACGCATTCAGATGTGAAGGACTTTTTAGAAGATCTCCCGAATCATGTGATTGTGGTACTTGATGAAGCCTATGTGGAGTACGTTAATAGTCCAGATCCTTTGCAGTCTTTAGTGTTTATTGCAGAGGGTAAGACTGTTTTATCCTTGCGCACTTTCTCGAAAATGTATGGATTGGCCGGGCTGCGTGTAGGTTATGCGTTAGGTAACCCTGAACTGATTCGCTATCTGCATCAAGTTCGAGAGCCGTTTAATGTCAATGCTGTGGCGCAAGTTGGTGCTGCTGCGGCATTACTTGATCATGAGTATGTTACGAGATGCAGAGAGGTAAATGAAGCCGGACGTATGCAGTATTACAGTGGACTGGAGAAACTCGGCGTCCAGTATATTCCTACACAAGGGAATTTTCTCTTAGTTAAAGTGGGTAACGGTATACGAGTATTTGAAGACTTGGAGCGACACGGAGTGATTGTTCGGGCGGGATTTCTTGGTCTCGACGAGTACGTGCGAATCAGTATTGGCACGGAAGAGGAAAATCGTCGCTGCTTAGATGCGCTCGCCCAAGTGCTTACTTTGCTTTAACATAGAGATAGGCTAGGATAGTTAAATAGAGAGGGAGAGTTTGAGATGGTAGAGGATCGTTTGAAAGAATTACGTAATGAATTGGACGAGATTAACGATGAGTTGTTAGCGTTGTTAAGTCGTAGAGCAGACATTGTACAACGTATTGGGCATATCAAACAAGCGCGGGGTATGCTTACCTTTGACCCGGAGCGAGAAAAAGAACAGCTAGCTCATTTGGTGGCACAAAACCCGGGGCCTTTCTCTGATGGGGCAATCAGGCACTTGTTTAAGCAAATTTTCCAGGTATCCTTAGGATTGCAAGAAGAGCAACGTAAACTCTTGGTAAGTCGTTCGCGCACGCAGACTGATACCATTGTTACAGTAAAAGGTGTTGACATCGGCGGTGGTAAGCCAGTTATTGTGGCCGGACCGTGCTCCGTTGAAACGCCTGAACAAATGGAGAAAGTCGGAGTTGAATTGCAGTCGCAAGGTATTGTGATTATGCGCGGTGGGGCATTTAAACCACGGACATCACCTTATGACTTTCAGGGATTAGGTGAGCCTGGATTGCGTATGTTAAAGCAAATCGGGGAAAAGTACGGGATGGCTGTAGTTTCAGAAATTGTAAGTCCAAGTGATGTGGAGATGGCCATTCAGTATGTAGATATGATTCAGGTGGGCGCCCGCAATATGCAAAACTTTGAATTGCTAAAGGCGGTCGGCAGTACACGAGTGCCGGTGCTCTTAAAGCGTGGATTGTCTGCAACGATTGAAGAATTGATTTATGCTGCAGAGTATATCGCGTCACGTGGTAATGAGAAAATTGTATTGTGTGAACGTGGCATTCGGACGTATGAAAAGGCCACACGCAATACACTGGATATTTCTGCAGTGCCTATTTTAAAGCAAGAAACACATCTCCCTGTGCTGGTGGATGTAACGCATTCGACTGGACGCAAAGATATTATGACTCCTGTGGCAAAAGCTGCACTTGCCGTTGGGGCGGATGGAGTTATGCTAGAAGTTCACCCAGAACCAGCTGTGGCTTTATCAGATGCGAAGCAGCAAATGAATTTCGAAGAATTCGAGGCGTTCATGGCAGCGCTTCGAAATGGACGTATGATCCCGGAATTAGAAGTGGCAGGGAATTTGAGTTAATCAAATAATGATCTGCATGACTAATAAAAAAGCAACCACGAAGCGTGGTTGCTTTTTTATTAGGGGAACGCTTAATTCGGACGCCATTGATGTGAGTAATGAATGTGGCTATCATGTGCTAGTTCTAATCAAGTCTCATTGTTGACGAAATTAAGGTTTCCTACATACGATACAGTGAAGTATCGTAGAATGGGGTGTTTTTCACGTGTTCAGATCTTGCCAATGAGACCGTGGCTATACCCACGGTTTGTGAATCATAAGATATCCGATCCCCCCCAGGAGAGCTACTGCGGCGACTAGTACGCAATAGCTCTCTGTGCGTAATAGTTTCAATTCGTCGCGAGCAAATAACTTTTTACTATCAGCGATGATGCGCAAACGACGAAAGAGAATGCCTCGAATCAATAAAAACACCAAAATATAGAGTAACATGGATACGAGTAGCCACATTTGAAGGAGAAGTCGCCAGGAAGTCACCAAAATAAGTAGGACTCCGGTCATCCACATGGTATAATTGGCCATGCGATCAACTCGTTGATAGCGACGAAAAAAAGCTTGAACGCTCTGCACGTCGCGTAACTTTGGAATGGTAAAGAACACACTGATTTTAGCGATAACAGCGAGTAGATGGACAACCAGAATGGGATAAAATAACATGTGAATCCTCCATTGACCTTCTAAGCATGATGAGATATTTAGAGTAGTTTAGCACAATTTTGATTGGGATTAGGAGTGAGTGCAGTATCTGTGAATATGTTGGTAGATCAGGAAACTCTGACGACACTTCAGCCATTTCGTCAACTTCGTTTATTTACGGTTCCCTTAGGAACTGCGTGAGGTGTAAATGAGCAGGCGAGGATCGCCTGTATGCATGGACTTCCGAATGATGTATACTGGAGAAAAGATGGTCTATGCATCTATGTTGCCCCTATGATTCGTACGCTTTATGGGGAATGTCTTGTTTTGCGCGGGACAACCAAATTGATTCTTTCTAACGGCGAGGAATCAATTTATCTCGGAACAATTAGTACTTCGTGAAGCAAAGATGGTCATTTCATCCTGTAACTTTTTTGCGTAAGGAACGTAAATAGATATAGTGGATTAGGGAGGTTGTGAAGATATGGCGCTATTTAAACGAATTCGCGATATCACAGCTGCATCGATCAATGACGTTCTGGATAAGGCAGAAGATCCAGTCAAGATGGTGAATCAATTTTTGCGAGACATGGAATCGGATATTAGTGATGCTGAAACAGCCGTAGCAAAACAAATTGCAATTGAAAAGAGATTTCTAGAGCAGCGTAATGAGGCACTTGCGACAGTTGAAAAGAGACAGGAGCAAGCGGTCAAAGCGCTTGAATTGAGCAATGAGGATCTAGCTCGTAAGGCGCTTCAAGATAAAAAAGAACATCAGGAAAAGGCAGATCTTATGTCTGCAGAGTACGACAAGGCAAAAGCGCTCTCTGATAATCTTCGGGTGAAACTCGATGAGATGAAAACTGAGTATCAAAAGATGAAAAGTAAACGTGAGATGCTGATTGCACGTGCAGATGCAGCGAAAGTGCAACAACAGGTGAATCACGCGTTAAGTGGATTCAACTCCGATAGTGCATCACGTGGATTTCAGCGAATGGAAGATCGGGTTAGCCAAATGGAAGCGCAGGCGCAAGCAAGTGAAGAATTGAGACATTCCCAACCTTCGTTAGATGATGAGTTTAAGCAACTGGGAGATCGCGAAGTTGAGGACGAGTTAGCTGCATTAAAGGTTAAGTTAGCACAAAAAGCGGATGCGTAAGACAGGATAAGAGGATTGCGATGACCATAACCTTTCCGTTCAGGAAAAGGTTATGGTCATTTTTATTACAGCTTAACGCCCTGTCATTTCTCCAGTTGATTGCCAGGAGGTGCATCTTCTGGTGGTGGAACTGTACCTTCGGAGAATGTGGGATTTTCATCTTTAAATGCGGAAGTCACCTGTTGATTAGCTTTCCAAGGCGTGACTTTGCCTAATTTATCAAATGGATAAAGTGAGGCGCCATAGGGCCCCTCTGGAAATTCTTCGTTTTGTATGGTTTCCCATACGCTTGTTATATAGCTCAATTCTTTGGTTAGTTTCTCACTGTGTCTTTCGTTATTTTGATTGACCATAGAGTGTTCTCTCCTTCTGATAATACGTTCCTCTACAATTCTGTGTATAGGATGCCCAATTTTTACGAAAAACAAAAGAAAAGGTGGTTTATTTGGAGGCGAGAAAATTTTGAATGTGACTCACTTAGGGCAACTATGGAGTGTTTTTTTTATGGTGATCGGTGTGACATGGGGTTTGTATGGACTTAATCGCTTGAAACAACACCGAACTAGGATCGACGGTATTGCTCGACTAAATGGTGTGAAAGGAATCGCCGTGACTTCTTTGCACATCGGGCAGATTGGCTATGCGCGAGTAGGGAGTGACATTTGGCCAGTGTCTCTACAATCGCGCAACTCTAGTATTGCTGTCGGGCAGTGGGTACGCGTAGTTGACATTTTGAATGGTAAAGTGTTTGTATCCGGTATAGATGAATGATAGAAAGATTGTATTGCGTATCCGTGTATAATAAAGGGTGCGCCAGATTAGTAAGGAATGGGGTGATACCTTGACAACAAAGTGGGAAGAATTGCGAGCGAAGTTAACCTTGCTTCCGGAGAAACCAGGCTGCTATCTGATGAAGGATGCGGAGGGAGAAGTCATTTATGTTGGGAAAGCAAAGATACTGAAGAATCGGGTGCGCTCCTACTTTAGCGGAAGTCATGATGGGAAAACGCAGTTACTGGTGAGCCATATTGTCGATTTTGAGTACATCGTAACAGACTCGGTGGCTGAGGCACTCGTTTTGGAATGCAATTTAATTAAACACTATAGTCCACATTACAATATTATGCTTCGGGACGATAAAACGTACCCCTATATTAAAATTACTCGCGAAGAGCATCCTCGCCTTGAAATCGTGCGGAAAATCCAGAAAGATAAGGCGGCATATTTTGGACCGTATCCAAATGGAGGTTCTGCGGCTGAGACTAAGAAACTGTTAGATCGGTTGTATCCTTTGCGTAAATGTAAAAAATTGAAACCTAAAGTATGCCTTTATTATCATATAGGTCAATGCTTAGCTCCGTGTGAATTTTCAATCGAAGAACAGACTTATCAGCAACTTGTCAAGGAAATCTCTGATTTTCTAAATGGTGGGTATGAAAAAATCACGGCAGACCTAGCAAATAAGATGGAAATTGAAGCCGCTGTTATGCATTTTGAGCGTGCGGCTGAGTTGCGCGATTTAATTGCACAAATAGGGCGAGTGATGGAGACTCAAAAAGTCACGTTGGCAGATCGAGTAGATCGTGACGTATTTGGTTCGTATGCCGATAGGGGATATATCAGCATCCAGGTATTTATCATGCGCCAAGGGAAGATGATCGAGCGAGCTGCTGCTGTTTTTCGCTATCATAGTACAGAAGAAGAGGATGTTTTATCCTATATTGCGCAATTTTACTTTGAGAATCCTGATGTGCCAAAAGAAGTGTGGCTTCCTGAGGGGGTGGATATGGATGGGTTACAAGAGTTTTTAGGGGCGAGGATTACGCAACCGAAACGGGGGAAGAAATATGAATTGGTTGAACTCGCCTCGCGCAATGCCCGTATTGCGTTAGAAGAAAAATTTCGTTTAATGGAACGTGACGAACGCCGCACTGTGAGTGCGATGCAAGAATTGACTGATGCCCTTGGTCTTTCAGAACTTCATCGCATTGAAGCGTTTGATAACTCAAATACGCAGGGTACAGATCCAGTTGCTGCAATGGTCGTATTTGTAGACGGACAGCCAGCCCGCAAGGAATATCGTAAATTTAAAATCAAAACGGTTAGTGGACCGGACGATTATGCTTCTATGCGCGAAGTGATTCGCCGTCGGTATACGAGAGCATTAAAAGAGCAACTGGTTTTGCCTGATTTAATTATGGTAGATGGTGGTAAAGGTCAAATCTCAGCTGCAATTGACGTCCTCGAAAATGAATTATCCCTTACGATTCCAGTATGCGGGTTGGCAAAGGACGATCGTCATCGCAGTCATCAGCTCTTTCTGGGGGAAGAGGCAGACCCAGTCGCAGTAGACCATTCTTCTTCAGCTTTTCATTTATTGCAGCGTATTCAAGATGAGGTTCATCGTTTCGCTATTACCTTTCACCGTGGGACAAGGCAAAAAAATTCTTTGCACAGTTTATTAGATGACATTCCAGGGATCGGTGAAGCGCGGCGCAAACAATTGCTTCGTCATTTTGGTTCATTGCCGGAAATAAAAAATGCCTCATTAGAGGAATTCCGAAAAGCGGGCATTGGAGATCGATTGGCTCGTCAGATTATGTCACACTTGAATGCATGAGAGCATAGCGATAATCAACCTTCATGTAAGGTATTACATAGATAAAGTGGTCATATACAGACTAAACAGCATAACAATGGCCGCAATACTCCAGACGATCCATTTATACAGGCCTTTCATCCTTGCCTCTTTAGGTAATGCTTTTGCTTCAAGAACTAATAAGAAACCGAGCACAACAGGCAGTAACATGGCGTTCATAACTTCGACGTCCACCGCTAGAATGATGAGATTTGAACTAAACAAGACGAATAGTGCGCCTAAAATGTGTGTGAGCGAAAAAATTGAATAAAATCCCTTTGCCTCGGAAGTTCTGTGATTTAAGCTGTGTTTGAGATTGAACGCTTCACCTATCCCCCAAGCCCCTGCGACTGACACGACCAGCGCAGCGATAAAGCTAGCGCCAAGCATACCAAGACCAAAAATGATTTTTGCTCCATTCTCGCCAAGAGCGGGTGCGAGTGCTTGCGCAATTTGTGGAACGTCGTTTAGGGGGCGGTTTGGATGGGTGCGACCGATGGTGGCTGCTGTCGAAATGACGATGGCAATCATGAGTACTTGTGTTAAAATCGATCCGCTAATTGTATCCCAGCGAGCCATTTTTAAGTGAGAGTGATCTATTTTTTTATCCACAATTGCACCTTGTTGGTAAAAAATCATCCACGGCATGATTACGGCGCCAACATTAGCGGCTAGCAAATAGATATAGTTCGAATTTTGTATAGGAAGGGACTGAATTTCAGATATGAACTGTTGGGCATTTGGATGAACGAGAAACGCTGCGACAATAAAGAACAACTCGAAAAGCCCAACTGCAATCCCGATGCGTTCGATGCGGCGATAGCTTCCGGATAGACCTAGTAGAATGAGTAAGACTGTGACGAGACTTACACTGACCCAAGGTGGGACAGAAAATAATTGCCCTACCCCAGCAATGCCACTGAATTCTGTAATGAGTGCACCTACAGAGGATACAAAAAGAGTTCCAGTTGATAACAACGCCCACTTCATTCCAAAGTGTTCGCGAATCAATTCACCATGCCCCTTGCGTGTTAAAATCCCTAATCTGACTGTAATTTCCTGAATGACATAGAGCATCGGAATGAGAATGATCTGTGGTAAGACCATGCGAAAGCCCCACTGCGCACCTGATTGGGCGGCAGTGATTACACTTCCAGCATCGGTATCGGCTAGCATCACCATAAGGCCAGGTCCAAAGGCGCCTAGCCAGAGGAGAAGTTGTCTCCAAATGCGCGCGCGTTCTTTAGAGTGCGGAAGTAAATGTTCATAATCTTGCATGCGTGCCCACCCTTAAGGTGCAGGTTCTACTCTTAAAACGAGGCGATCTATTTATAAGTGTGAGAGTAGACTAAGTTTCCTCGTTAGTATAGGCTAACAGAGATAGACGGTCAATGTAAGATCGAAAAGGGCATTTTGCGCATTCCTCATTTTTTCAGAAACGGGACCTTTCATAGGCTCTTTTTGAGCAAATTTGTGCTACAGGCGGCACGCATACAGTTCCCTGCTCAAACACGGCTACGCCGAACTCGCGACAGGCCCAGTATGCGTGTTAATTGGTTTCAACTATTCACTCGCTTAACTGTTTCCGTTTTTTGTACGCTCGTTTCCACTTGTAATTACTGCGGTCAATTCGGTGTGCATTTGTATGATTTTTACGTCATAAAGTTTGGGTGGATTTGACTTCAGAGTACGACTTCACGAAAACACAGCCTTGTTTTATAAGACTTTATAAGCCAGTGGATGGGGGAAGTTATTTTTCGAGGTTAGACAATTCGCGCTCACACTGGGCTCAACGAACAGCAAAAATACTCGAAAAGTTTTACTGTGAGATGATTATATTTCACTGTAAATTACGATGTGAGAATGTCAAGCGTCAGTGAAAATGTCACCTTAACTCGTCAGTGAAAATGTCACTTATACAGCGCCATGCGTAGCTAGGGTCATTGCCCGCTTTATCGGGCTATGACCGCTGTACCAGCGTTTCTCTTTT
>JAKACV010000090.1 GCA_021821085.1 Bacillota bacterium
CCGCAACCACGTGATACCCCGCACGTTCCACCATCGTTTTGACCATCATCCGCATAAACGCCGCATCATCTACCACTAAAATATTTGCCATATGTAAAAAATCCCCTTCCCTCATGTGTTTCTCAAATACGACTCTTAGCTATAATCTTGTGCCGAATTCTTTTCTCGAAGCTAATTGTCTAATAACAAATAAATCTTGAACTCCCCGTTCTCCCCGAGAAAAGGCACAAGAAATGCATTCGCATTTATACTCAATTGTGTAGGACCTTGAAGCACAATCGGAGGGGCAATGTCCACACATACCGAATGCACGATATGAGTCGCCCAGTTTCCCGTCAGCATATTCCCAAGTTCTCCGACAAAAGAATCCAGCATCTCTCCTTCGAGCGTCATCCCAAACATCTCATTGCTAAACTGCTTCGCATATTCCACTGAAAACATATAAACGAGTTGACCTTTGATATCGCCGAAAAAAGAAACAAGTACACCTAAATCTTGCTGCTCAAGAGGTGACGCAATACGCTGTGTCTGCCCACGTGTAAGGGGGATTGGAATGACTTGATTTACTGCCTCAATCGCACCATTGATCAAATGAAAGATATGTTGATTGTCCAATAAACATCCTCCCAAGGTTAATCGTAAACTTGCAACACCTTTTCTAAACTACGATATACCCAATTTAATCCACTTATGTAAAAATAAATAAGAAATATACCCGATGCACTCACAGTTGCTTTGTTAAACGTGAATCATCCATTTTTGTTAAATATATAAAATTTATTATAATCAACTATTTAACCCTCCTATCAGTCAAATGAATTTTTTATACGCTTATCGACAATATACGACAAATTTAGCGCATTATCCAATCAAATGGTCTAATAGAACATCGACTTTTTAGTTGGAAATAGAGAAGGAATATTCGATTCTCTCAAATAAGTTATCTATCCAAATAGCTTTTCACGCGCTCGACAACCCGTGTCGCATCCTTGATACAGTCGGGAATCCCAATTCCGCGATAAGCGGCTCCAGCAAGAAAGATACCTGGTAGACTCGAGACTTCCTGATCGATCCGCTCAATTCGTTTCAAATGTCCAACATCATATTGTGGCATGGAGGATTTCCAGCGTTTAATTTCGATAAATTCAGGTTCATCTTTTAACCCCGTGCTTTTCTCCAAATCTCTTAAAACAGCTTGAATTAAACGCGCATCATCCCATTCAACTGCATCCTCATCCCCATCACGCCCGACATAGCAACGAATTAATAAAGTTCCTTGTTTTGAAGCATGCACCCATTTATTTGACACAATTGTACAGGCGGTAATTATGGTCCCTTCATTACGCGGAACAAGAAACCCTGACCCTACTATGTTAAAGGAACTCGATGTACTCTTATAACCAATTGACACTGTAGCAGTTGATGCATAGCGAATGGACTCTAATTCTTCACAATTCACACCTAAATCAGCGAGTAGCTCGGCTGATTCGAAGGCAGGTGTAGCCAGAATAATCGCATCCGCTTGTATCATGGAGTTTTCTTTATGCTCAACCAGATGAATGTGATATCTCTCGGTCTCTGCGAATTGAATGCGCAAAGCGTGTGAATCCACTCTCAATTCAGCAAAATCTCGAATCTGAAAAACAAGGTGCTCCACCAATTGCTCAAGCCCATCTTCAAGATTAATAAACATTGGACCAGAAAGACGAGATACATGCGATGCATGTTTCTTTTGTCTCATCGCCCCAAGTAACAGGCGAAAATTTTTCTCATACAATTCGCGTAACATCGGCATTGTGGCATCTAAGCTCAGACGGTCAATATCCCCTGCGTAAATTCCAGAAAGGATTGGGGCCGCAATCATATCGACAACTTCATTGCCAAGCCTTTTCCTTAAAAAGTCCCCTAACGATACATCATTAGGATAGGATTCATGTGGAAGCATCACCTCAAGCAGAGCACGGACTTTACCTCGTAAACTCACCAACTTCGTTTTTGCAAAAGCTCCGAGATCCGATGGTACTCCCGTATTTACACCAGGCGGCAAAGGGTGAAGTTCTCCATTATGCCACACAAGAGTCCCACCACTTGAACTTACCGGGACGACATTTTCAGTCAATCCCATATCTTTAATTAATTCAAGACCAGCGGGTTTACGGGTAAAGATCGAATCAGGTCCTAACTCCAGCGTATAATTATCCGTTCTCTTCGTTTGAATTTTCCCACCAAAACGCTCATCTTTTTCAATGAGGGTACATCTTAGTGAAATCCCAGTTTCAGACTCGTAAAGTTGCCGCAATCGATATGCGGCAACAAGCCCTGTAACTCCCCCTCCCAGAATCACCACATGAGGTCTATCCATCATTTCACCTGATTCCATTCATTTTATAATACGAACAACATAGTTCATTCGTATACTGCAAAGTATACACAGAACCATAGCCAAAAAACTACATACTGCTATCACATCGATTTTCTCAGTAGCATTACAATATTTTACAACTGCATCATATGATCATACGGCGTGCCCCATGTATCCGAGAAGAGCAGATGTTTCAGTTCCTGACGTTCATTCCACCCTACACTCTCTAATATAGGCTTATTTTGAAATGTTGAAGTGTATCCAATTGAAATGAGCGCAATTGGATCAATATGCGGAGGAATATGAAGAAGATCACGAACCTCTCCCTTTTTATAAAATGAAACCCACCCAACCCCCAGTCCCTCTGCGCGTGCAGCTAACCACAAATTCTCAATCGCGCACACCACTGAATAAACATCAGTTTCAGGAATCGTATTTCTACCTAACACGTGTGTACCATCCCTGGTTGGATCATTCGTCACACATAACGTAATAGGTGCCTCAAGCAGCCCATGAACCTTCAGTTTGGTGTAGAGTTCACCTCTTTTACCTTCAAAATATTGTCCCGCTATTTGCACCTCTTTATTAGCCACGTCGTGAAGTTTTTGTTTAATATGTTCAGATTCAATGATAATGAAATTCCATGGCTGCATGAACCCAACTGACGGTGCATGGTGAGCAGCATCAAGAATTTTCCATAATTTCTCCCTTTCAACTGGTTGTTTCAAAAAAGAACGAATATCTCGCCGTTCATAAATCGCCTTATATACCCCCGCCTTGTGGTGGGCATCAAATTCATGACATGTCGCAAATGAAGCGGATTGGTTGTTTAACGAGGGAATTTCATTCTGCAATAAAGGGGGCGTAACCGATTCATCTACTGATCGAGATACCTCCGCATGTTCAAAAGTAGACATTTCTTTTGGAATGAGCGTGGCCGCGCGTACAAGAGGAATCGCTAATGCTGCGCCACTCCCTTCCCCAAGTCTCAGATTGAGTTGGAGTATTGGTTGAATCCCCAGTAATCGATTTGCGATTTTATGCCCTGGTTCAACCGATTCATGAGAAGCAATTAAATATTGAGAAGAATGAGGAGCCAATTTTGCAGCAATGAAAGCTGCAACGGCGGTGATAAATCCATCCACAATGACCGGAATGCGTGAAGCGGCAGATTCAAGTATAACTCCGACTAGTCCAGCAATCTCTAATCCTCCTACTTTTGCTAGAACATCAATCGGGTCTAAGGGATTGGGTTGATTTAATGCAATGGATTTACGAATGACTGAAATTTTATGTTCATATGCTTTATCCGTAATGCCAGTTCCTAACCCAACCACACTTTCAACTGGAACTTGTCCAAGAACAGCCAGCAACGCACTACTTGCCGTTGTATTCCCAATGCCCATTTCCCCTAAAGCAATTGATTTGGCCCCTTGATCAATCATTTGACGAGCCACATCCATTCCAACCTCAACAGCAGCAATTGCTTCCTCGTAGGACATCGCGGGACCGTGCGCCATATTATCAGTCCCATGTCGCACCTTGCGAGAAATGAGATTGGGTAAATCAAAATCTCCCCTTACTCCAATATCCACTACGTATACGGCAGCTCCCGCTGTTCGAGATAACACGTTAATGCCCGCACCACCTGATATAAAGTTATTTACCATTTGTCGAGTTACCTCTGCGGGAAAAGCAGAGATTCCTTCTTCGGTAACGCCATGGTCAGCAGCCATTAAAATAATAACCGCAGGATCAATCACAGGAAATAAATCCCCAGTAATCCCCGCTAGTTGAATCGCTACATCTTCTAATTGTCCTAAACTCCCTTTTGGTTTTGTCAGAGAATGAAGATGTTGTTCCATTGCTTTTGAAACTGCATGATCTAAATCTACAACGTGATGTGTAATTCCCAACCGACTCATCATGTTTCCTCCCCCAGTGGTGAACCCCGCCCACACAAATAACCTCAACTCAAAAGAGTTGAGGTTATGCCATTCCTCATATGTTATGTAATAAATTCTTCAGGCAGGTCTCCTGGCTACGATTCATCGCCTGCTACAGCCTTCCCAGTTCCCCAGTGGCTTTATAGCTGCTCCTCGATTACAGTGGCGGGCTCCGCGTTCTTTTAAAGTGAACTTCCCTATTATCCCAAATCGGACACCTGAAGAATTCTATGGATTTAATAATAGTATATCATTAAATCCATAATCTATCTATGCCACGCAATCACTCCACCTACGTATCCTTATCATCCCCATCTAGATGACTTGATACAATGTATCCCGTTCTTGCGGGACTTTACCCGCTTCTTCTATTATGTGTTTTATTTCATCCGAAGATAAAAATTGACCATGATCAGCTCCAGCCGATCGCGAAATGTTTTCTTCGATTACAGTCCCACCAAAATCATTGATTCCCCAAGATAAACTTTGAGCCGCTGCATTTTTACCTAATTTAACCCAACTCGTTTGTATGTTGGGAATCCATTTTCCTAAAAACAATCTACTCACTGCATAGAATTTAAAAACATCAATATTCGATATGGGAACAATCCGATGTGATTGTGCTAGTTTTGTTTTATAGGGAATAAAGGGGAGGGGAACAAATTCAGTAAAGCCGCCAGTTGATTTTTGTAGTTCACGCAGCAAGAAAAGATGTTGTGCTCGCTGGTGATTATTTTCAATGTGTCCAAACATAATTGTAGCGGAAGTTTTCACTCCTAAATCATGCGCTTGTTGGATCACGTCTACCCATTCTTTAGTTTTCATTTTCCCACTGCAAATCACTTCGCGCACTGTATCATCCAGAATTTCAGCAGCGGTTCCGGGAATAGATCCAAGTCCATTATCCACGAGAGTTTTGATTACTGTTTGTACAGTCATTCTCGACTTTTTGGACATATAGAAGATCTCAAAAGGTGAAAATGCATGAATGTGGATGTCAGGAAATCGTTCCTTAATTGCCGACACCAGCTTCACATAATCTTGGAAATCCCAATCCGGATTAATTCCACCTTGCAAACATACTTCGCGTATTCCATAAGGACTTGCCTCTTCAATTTTCTGTATCGCGTGAGAAATACTCATAGTAAATGAATCACTATCCTCACCATGTTTTGCAAAGTTACAAAACGCACAATTAATATTGCATATATTGGTGAAGTTTACATTTCGATTTTTGATATAAGTGACGACATCACCTACCAAATTTCTCCGCAACACATCGGCTCCGCACCTTAGTTGCTCAATTGATTCATCATCTTTCAACTGCAAGAGCCATTCAACTTCCTCTACGTTCATTTCATCTCCTTGTAACGCCCGGTCGATCACAGATTCTGTATTTACCCTCATAATCTTAATCCCCCTAACATCATAATGTGACATGTTCCAAAACATTTTTTCACGCAATCAAACAACCCATGCTGTGTATAATATAAATGTAGGCCATTGCAGAAATGCACCAATTATTGCTACGCTATTATTTTCTCAAATCATCCCCTTTTAATAATCCCATAAAGAGCCTGTTCAAAAAGAGTTAAGGTAAGATGCAAGCAGGGGGTTGGTGAAGTCTGGACATGCGCGCGGAGTGTACGATAGGTGGTACATGAGCACGCATGTCCAGCACAAGCCGAAGCCCTGCGCCGCAGAGTTCTCGACCCTTTTTG
>JAKACV010000005.1 GCA_021821085.1 Bacillota bacterium
AACTTCGCCAATTTCTTCACCGTCCGTCCATTCGAATCTATCTCATACTGATTCGACAAACATCATTGTGGACCCTTGTATATTCTATTTATGAGATAAAATTCTTTTCGTCGGACGGACTCCTAGGAGGAACAACCGAGAGTGCTATCCTAACCAATGCACCCAAAAAACCCGAAAATATTGCAATGCGCAAACTCTTGGACCCGCTCGGTGATTCAGTTGAACATATGTGCACGATTAGCACGTCACAGCGTCAATTGATGAAGTTTTCAGGTCATTCTGCGACAGGGTCTAAGATATGGCGATTGATTGAAGAAAGTCTTCATCGGCTATATAAGACAACTGTTTGGGTCCGTGAAAACGAGACTGGATGGTCATATCCGATGCCTTTGATCGCGTTTGCAATCAATTCGAAGAGCAAGAGACTACTGCTTGGATTAAACCAACAATTATCAAAAGCAATTTTTGGAGAGAGATGGGTCACCATCTCTCTCCACGAACGTCATCAATTGCATGGAGATACAGCTAAAGCACTCCATAGATGGATTTCAGCATGGCTTGGCCCTGGCAAAACGAACAAAATCGGCATCCACCAGTTGATGAAGCATGTATTTGGCGATTCAAATGATGTTTCAAGCTCTCAACGATATAAAAGAAAGAAACTAACAGAAAAAGGCTTGAATGAAATTGGTGACTTGGCTGGTTGGCGGATATCTTCCGAAGATGATATCTATCGGATTTCACGACCCAAGTTGCCGAGAAATAGTGAGTGAGTGGTTTCGGTTGATGTTTCTTTTGAAAATGAGTGGTTTCAGTTGATGTTTCGGGTGAAAGTGAGTGGTTTTAGTTTTTGCAACAGATTCAAATAGCGCGAAAATATGTTGAAGAATAAAGGGTTTGGAGGATTTTTGTGATGTAATTGAATGGTGTACAATATCTTACAAGATATTGTACTAGCTTAGAGAGCCGGGTTAATGTCCGGCTCTCTAAGCAAAGGCAAAGAAACAGTACCTATGTACTGAGATTGCGCTCCGCTTTAAGATTTTAGAGTTGCCGAGCTTCAAGGAAAGGGATATCGGTAAAAGAGAAAAAATCCATGACCCCTATGAAGTGAGGTATTTGCACCGAGGGCTTATACATTCTCTTCCGATGCTCTTTCGCTTTTGTTTGTACCGAAGGTAAACTGTTTCGTCCCGACAGATCTAATGCCCCCTCCCGTGGATTACTAGAGGATTATCCTGTCAAAATACAACAGAGGGTGTATAATAAAAATAGGTAGTACCCCCCGAGAGGGGGTGGTCGTCCAATTCGAGGATGAGCACATTGATATCCATGACTCCAATGGATATTGAGCCCTCGCTCTACAAGCGGGGGCAAAATCTTTCCCTTTAGTATCAGTATATTCTGTTAAATGATCATTCTTTATACCGATAATTCAAATACAAGGGATGAGCTAAAATGACGATCCGAAAATCACAAAGAGTAAATCCATTACTGGATCAGTTGAAAACTGCCCAAGTTCAGCTGGTATGCCAAAAAGAGTACAAATGGATTGAAGATCTTACGATCCAACAAATTGATACCTATATGCAGATGCCAATTCTGCGCGAGAAGCTTTCATTTTTGGCAAAGGAATGCGAAATTAAAGAACTGTGTCACTGAGTGCGAGAATGAGAAAATCGGTGTAGACTAGATTACAACTTGAGCACTATTTCTCCTGATAATGGAGTATCCGCCCGATCAGGGTGGGTTCACCGACTTTCGCCAGTAGGGAAATGTATGATTTCCGTACGAGCGGATCAGGAGAGATAGTGTTTATTTTAGTTTATTTCATGATGACGGGAAGTGTGTTGTTGTGGACCCTGTTGCCTGGTTACTAGAAGAAGGATTCGAACAGAAGTTGGATGGGTTTTATTGTCTGAAGATCTCGCTTTGGTTTTGTGATCGCTATCCTAGTATTTACCGCTTACTGGAGAAATATGTGCTGGACAACGGGCTTGAATCAGCCCTAACCATGTCTGGCTACAGTGTGTACATCGTCGTCGACCCGATCGAATTGGACTTTAACTTCGAACTTTGGCATGAGGATAAGTTGATTGAATCACTTTTTCCCGATGAAAATCAGCGTGTGGAACGTTCCAATGAATTGCTGAACGATATACGGAAATCGGCCATAAGAAACGCTCTTCCATTCTAAGCAATAAGACCCCTTCACGTAGTGATGTGAGGGGGTTTATTGCTCCTCGGACTGTGGGACAGTTGTAAGTTCATTCTGCTCTCCACGCCAACACAGACGTCACCAAGTGTAACATGAATTCTTGGTCCTTCTCGTTCAGTGACTGAAAAATAGTAATCATCTCAGAAATTTTTTTGGAAGTTTCATCCTCCCGGTTTCCCACACCTCGGAAGATATCACTAATATCATATTCTAATGCATTTACGATTCTCTCCAAATTTCTAACGGTGACACTTTTTTGTCCTCGTTCAACCTGACCGATATATGTAGTATGCAAATTTGCGCGCGAAGCCAGTTCCTCTTGGCTCCACCCTCGTTTTTTGCGCAGATTGCGTATCCTCATTCCAAGTAAAGTTGATATATCGTTCATCTCGGCACCCCTCTGCCGAGCGTAGACCGGATCTCAATGAATCATCGAGAGACTATTGTCATTTTTTGATGTATAATATGTACTATAGTGTTCATTTTGCGGAAATTTGAGATTTTAGTGTGTTTCGCAATGGGCAATGCTGCCTTTCGTTTGTTTGCTGTTCTGTATTAAGTCGCGGCTAGGGGGTTGTATTGTGAATTCGGCTTTTCGAAAAGAGATTATCAAAGTTGGTATCTTATTGGGGATTGGAGTAGTTCTGTTAATTGCTTTTGTAATATATGGTTTGCATATTGATCCTTATAACCCAAATAACACCTATAATCCTGGGTTTTGGACGGACTTTTGGAGTTGCTTTATATTTATTGGAGTGCTTTGTTATCCCGTGGGGATCGTCTATGGATGGAAACAAATTCTAAACTTTTTCCTTCACTTGCGCGGAAGTGACAGAGCCGCCTATATGGAACATCCTTCGTTTTGGTATAGTTGGATGAATTTTTGGTTCTCAGTATTTTTTACGATCTTCTTTGGGTGGATTTTTGGTGTGTTCATTGCGGCAGCGACACTTATCAGACTACGAAGGGCCTAATTTCTGGCGACTCTTCTCGTTAATTCGGTTTTGTTTGCCGTGCTACAAAACAATCTCCTTGCCAAGGAAACATACATAGGGATCGTTTGAGAATTGAGCGTAGTGGCTAACAAAAGCAAATGATACTGAGTCTGTAAATGAAACAGTGTGGGGAGTGGCAAAATGGAAACGCTAAATAAAAGGAGTTGCATTGCGGGGCTCATACTCACGATATCGGCATTTTCAACAGCCATAGGCATGCAAACTCCTCAACATGTCTATGCGTCTACGACACCAGCAATGCAAAAGTCGAACATCATCGTGGACGGTCAACATTTCTCCACGCAGTACAAGTTCGTGTATAACGGTACAACTTACATGCCGATTTGGTACATCATGCAAGCCCTGAAGAAATCGGGAGCGCAAGTGAGTTGGAATGGTTCACAATGGAAAATTGGCGTGAACGGAAGTTATACACCTACGGTTTGGCACGGATTTGGCGGGAATGGCGAAGTCATGATTTACAATACGTCTGATCCAAGCAACGTCCAAACCGTGGAAACAGGCATTAACATGCAGGTATATCCTGATCCGGCTGACGGAATCAAGACCACGTTCTTCCCGATTTACGATATCCAAGTAATCCTGCGAGATTTGGGTTACAGCACCGATACATGGGATGGAACAAATTGGTCAATTGCGATGGGTAGCGGTTCGAGTGGTTCGACAAGTGGACAAGGTGGGGCAATCAACCCGCCACTTCCAAGTGGAGTAACGCAGACACAGTACAATAACGCTGTGACACAGGCACAACAAACGGATGCGAATTCAACTTCGCCACCGACCAATTACAGTGCGCTTTCGTCGGCAACGCAGTGGTACAACGACCCATCCGATGTCTTTTACAATAAGCAGTTTGCGGTATCGCAGTTGAAGAACGGAACTGTGTTGCAACAAAATCCATATGTGATTGTTTCCACTACAGATGGGACCAACACAAATAATATGGGTTATGTCTATGTTCTGGAGTATGTCGGATATGGACCAAATGCAACCGGAAGTCCTTCGACGTACTGGAAGGAAGAGCAGGTCTATACGGATACAGGGAAAGTCGGAATGATCGGAACTGCCATTGGCAACTTTATGGTTGCTTCAACTTCTGTTGGTGGGTATCCCGATTTGAAAGCACCATCTGGCGTATCTGGAGTAAGTTTTACTATTAACGGGCCTTCAAACCCAACATGGGCTACTGGTGGAGGATTGGATGTCATTCCGATTCAGGGATGGTCGCCATTAAAGTAAGTGACCAAAGCGTCCTTTGTATAGGGGATGAAACTTTGCAATTCCTTAAATGGGCATTCACCGGCAATTTACTCGGATTACACCAAACTATTTTTGACCTTTACGGCATTCTGATGCTGGTCTATTCGACATTCGCACCGTTCTCTTTTATTATGCGTGTCCGTACTATGATTCCGATCGTACTTTTTGTGGGATCAATGGACTTGTTTTCGAGAATCATTGAAGCTGGACAGCTTTTAAATACGCACTCAACTAGATACTGGCTTGCTGTAGCATTGCTCGGGTGTAGTGTTGTATTGCGCAGATACAATGTTCGGCAAAACAAAATGCGCCCAATTTTGACTCAGAGGATGAATAACAAGCCAGCCAGTGAGTCTCCGTTCCCCGTTCAATCCGATAGATGATTGTCGGAAAAAGAGTTGATAAGAGGGATGGTCAATGATTTGGTTATATGACATTTTACTGATTCTAATCTTCGCGTATATGGCAGTATCAACGTTTGTTGCAATTGTTGATTTGGCATTTCTCCCGTGGGTCAAGATTATTCCACAGACCTGGACATGGTTTAAAGTTAACATTTCTATCAATTCAAATACAGCGAAAAACCACGCTCTTGAGCATCATACACTACGTATAATCCGAAAAAAGTACGGTGTTGGCTACGGTGGCCATTCAAACGAAAATGGTTTCCACTTGCACGTGAATCGAGCTGACATGGTCGGAGAATGTCTGAAAGAAGCGCTCAGGAATATTGCCAATGGGAATACGGGATATTGTTACTCGAACACTTGCGGAGTTATGACGGGAGTACTTGATGGATTGGGGATTGTATGGCTTATCCTAACTTTGCTTGTCTTTCACTTGTCCTTTACTGCCATGACAGTAACGACAGGTACTCTGCTTCTTACAAGTTATCTCATTGGGATGAATTATCAGAAGAGATATTTGGTTAATCCGAATTACGGAAATGTGCAAATCCACAAGCTCGTTGAAACGAAGAGTAGATGCCAGGGGCCAGAAATTAACGTTGTGATGGTTCAAACGTCATTTAACGAACAGCCTACGACAGCAGTAGACGAACCCAAATTATATCTGGTGCAAAGGAGTAATTCTTAGGGCTTCGGCTGTGGTCAAGGACTACGGGTACGATGGGTAAGCTTTTACCTCATCGTACCCGTAAACGATTAATTTCTAAGCATCTCAAATGCTTCTTTTCTTGAAATTTCCCGATGCTGTGTCGCATTCTCAATGACTTCAATGAGTACTCTTCCGTTCCACGGTTCATTATACTCGTAAATACTGTCTTCTTTGATCACAAACGTAGTCCATCCTGTCTTGCCTGACGACTGACCACTCAGTATCGAACCAGCGCAAAAATTCTCGTTCAATAATTCGTGATCCATCGACTCTAATTACCCTAGCAACCCACTCTTTTCCTCCAGATGGTTGGTGGTTCAATTTTAGAGTCACCATCATACATTCTCCTCATCCCACAAAAGATTAGGCTTCTTCCAGTTTATCGGAAAAGTACGTTTCAACTTCCTCCACAGCACCAAGATGTTGCATCAACTCAAGAGCTTCTTCCTCTTCAATGGGACAAATAGCTTCTTCGTACCAACTGTTGTTTGCAGCCCGATGCCATTGCAAGTAAACCTTGAACCAATTCCCCTTTTTTGTGATATAAAAATCGGTAAAATTATAGCCGTAATCACCCCAAGAACGACCGTTGTCCCAATGATAGACCAATGTTGCTGTTTCGGTATTGTAAACTTTGTTCTCAAATACTGCTTTCATCGTGCAACAACTCCTCTTAGATTTTTTGCTTACCAGTCTATTATTTTTGCAAATCTAAGTTTTGAAAAGTAATATTTTCCCATGTCACTTTTGATTGTAAATATCTGTTTTGCATTTTCTTTGGTTTCGTGATAGACAATACATTTACTTTTAGCGCGATATCAAAACAGAGCTAAGGATGGATATCTGAAACTATGCTCTCAGATTGATTTTGTGAAAGAAAGATATTAATTTTTCATATCTACCTACTCTTATGTATTCCGTAGCATTGCTCCGGGCTGAGCTGAGTAGACAGTAGCAATGCTACGGAAAACCACTTGGATTTTCCAATACAAGTTAAGGTTTGGTCATAATTTAGATCTGAAATATAAGGTTTGAGCACGCCAAATCCTTTGTGGCGACTGGCCCTACTAAGCACAATTCCACGTAATACACTTGCGCAGTCATTCACATAAAATATGGAAGCCAAAGCGTAGCAATGCTGAGCAATGCATAATCGTTAGCCACAAATAATGGGTAATGCAAGGGTGATAAGAAGGTCAATATCTCAACTGTTCTTAGAGATCATTTATAAAAACCACTACAAATGTAGTGGAAAATAATGTTTGACATTAATCTGCTGAAACGGTAGCATGGACACGTAAACAATTAGTATGAATCACCAAGCTGTCCAGCCCGAAAGGGTAGGTACGTGACGGTGATCCAATCCCCGTATAGGTCATGCTTTTTCGGGAGCTGACAGGGGGATTGCGATCAGCGTTTTTTTTGCATTTAAAAGGCTGATCGCAAGGGTTCGATTGAAACAGTATTGGTGTTCCTCGGAAAAAGAGGATGAGCCAAAATCGGTCGAGACAGTACCAAAATGTTCGTGAACACGCCGGACATGGGTGGTACGCAAGTACTTTGAGAGGAGGGATTTTGCCCCGATGGACGTGGGCGGTCGAAAGTCAGACTTCCGTCTGACAGGTTAAAGTAAGAACGCGCGAAGCTGCATGGCAGCACCCACTCGTGGGTAATCGCGTTGCCGGTGCTCATCTAAAGATGAGCACCCGACAGGGAATACGGCGCATAGGTGCTAATCATTGTACAACTACATATGACCACTTCAAGTGGTCCACAGTCTCTGCATGTAAGCAGAGACTGTGGACCGGGACGCAGGCTGAAAGTTGGAACTACTGCGGTTTTTAGAGTAACAATGGGCAGAAAACTGGCGGAAATCGTGCACTCTGTCAATGGGCGGACCATGCCTGTTTCTTCGGGAAGATGTGTTCAAGAAAGTAGGTGATTACAGTGGGGAATACATCAAAAACACTATTGGACCAAGTACAAGCAACTTTTCGCCATACGCGTGCAGGTTCTATCAAGACTCGTGAAAGATACCTGGAGACCGGACGAAGGTTGGCTAAATACCTTGGAGAGCAATACCATGTCTCAAACCTTCGGAACATATCAGATAAGCATCTGGAGGGGTATGTACGCTATTTGCAGTCCCAAAATGCTAGTGTAAGTCATATCAAAACGGAACTCAGTGCTATTCGTTTCATTGCAGATCACGTTGGGCTGAAGCGCCCACTTGAAGCGGCAAAAACATTTAACCAAAGGATGGAGATAGGTCAGCGCCACTTTCGTGGTAATGAGCGTCTTTGGAAGCCAAATGATCTACGTATCATTGAACAGGCACCAGCCCGGATTAGAGATGTGCTAATTATTGCTCGTGATATGGGTTTGAGGGTGCATGAGGTACATAGAATCGATGTTGCAAGCGCTCGTCAAGCTATAAAGTCAGAAAAATTGACGGTCAAGGGTAAAAATGGTCGGGTACGACAGGTACCAGTGCGCGGGGAAGTCAAAGAAGTTTTGAACCGTGCTATTGAATCGACTGAACCAGGTCACAAGCTCTTCGTGCCACCTGAAACGGGTACACACCAAGCAATTGCCGAGGTTCAATACTACATCTGGTCTCACCGACCGGAAGGCTCGACAGCCCGTATTCATGGTTTAAGGCATGGGTATGCGCAGGAAAGGTTTCAGGAGTTCCGCGAGCGAGGTATGTCACAACGTGATGCAAAGCTCGCCGTGTCCGAGTTACTCGGTCATTCTCGAATCGACGTGGTTGACATCTATTTGTCATCATATTAACGGGCTGAACTGAGAGTACTGACTAGGCTATACAGCGGGATGGATAGCTAAACAAAACTGAATGGGGAGAGTTTACGCTTGTCGCCCTTACGAATCGGAACTGGTAAAGTAAGATTACCAGGATTTTGAGGAAGGGGGCACTCGGGATGATTTTAACAAATTCAAATCAGCGCCATGATTTTACATTATTTCAAATTGAAAAAGGAATTCGAGACGGTCAGGAGATATCGATAGCTTCGGCATTTTTTAGTGAGACGGATCTCTTGAAAACGATGACCAAAAAGGCTTGTTCTATTCGACTGATTGTTAGATTGGGATTCCCTACATCCCCTGTTTCTCTTCGCTTTGCTCTCCAAAACCCATCTATTGAGATTAAGTGCTACACTACTCCAAAATTTCATCCCAAGTTCTATCTGATTGGCAAGGAGTTTGCCATCCTAGGGTCTTCAAATCTAACGAAATCCGGACTTTTGTTAAATCGGGAAGCTAATATCCTCCTGCCTTCTGACGACCCTAGTTTTGAAGAGCTTGAGGAAGTTTTTGAAATGATGTGGGAAGATGCATATCCATTGACAATGGATATGGTGGATAAATACGAGAAAGCAGTGAGTGGTCTAGAACAGGCCAATGCTCAATCAGAGCAGAAAATTATTCGAGAGATAGGTCAGTTCGAGTGTAACGATTTCGATGTAACAAAGACATCAGCGTTGCAGAAGCAGATTGATAGGGAAATTAGGCAGTATCGTGCGTTTCTTGCACAGTTTGATATCTTACGAGATGTCTACACAAGGGACAAGAGAAGAAAGGAACCTAGAGTGCCTATTCATATCGAAATTGACCAGTTTCTCAACTGGATTTTTGATGATCAAGGTGCAAGCCAAGAGTACTCAAAGCAACCGGTGCGAACAGGTAACAACCTCATCGACAATATCCAAATGTGGATCAATGCCTACCACGACAGTAGCAGTAATACCACAACCGAGATTTACGAAATAAGATACAAGTATCTGATGGAGTCACTCTCTTCGAGAGAATCAATTAAAAAGATGGGAATTGTAGACTTTGAAAAGGTCTTAATGAAAGTGTACTCCTTTGAAGAGCACGTACGTAGGTATGATCAAGGTGTCTCTTTTCGGAGCAATAATGCTAGTAAAGTGAAGGAGACTTTCACGTACCTCTTATTCGCTGGCGGTAATGTTGAAGAAAGGATTATTCGTTGTTTCAAAGATCCCAAATATAAACTTGATGGGGTCGGAGCCAGTACAGTAAAGGAACTCTTTGGATGGGTGAATAAGGAAGACATGCCCATATACAATGAACGTGTACGCAAGGCTATGTTATTTTTGGGGTTTAATCTTCAATAGTACGATTACAACTTTCCTGGCTCCTGGATTTTTTTAGGTGCAAACGGATTCGTTACAAATCCAGTCGTTTGCAAACAAAATGCAAACGTACTCATTCATTTTTGTTATTGTCGTATCACTTTTGTTACTACTTCAAAAATGAAAAAGCCGCTTACGGCAAGGCTCTTTCATTTTTGTTAGTGTGGCGAAAAAGGGGTACACTGGATTTCCTAAACCGCGTCTTGCGGGGGTTCGAGTCCCTCCGGGTGCGCCAAAAGGCTTGATATATAAGGGTTTGTGGCTAGTGGTGGTTTTTTACATCCGGGCTGCAAACTTTTTTTTCAACACAATTCGAACAGTATCTCATTTGTATGGTACTGTTCTAGAGAACAGTACCATGAAGTAGATCTGAGTATTATGGATAGACAAGTTTGGCACGTCGTTTATGTGCTATGGTTATGGTAAATTCACTATATGTAAAATTAATTAGGGAGGATATGATATGAGCGTTACTCTTCGTGAAGCGGCTGAGAGATGGACTGTATCGATTAATAGTGTCAGGCGCTGGGTTAAATCAGGCCAACTGATTGCTCATATTCGAGTGGGGAATTATGGACCGGAGTATGTGATTTCCGAAGCAGAAATTGAGCGATATGAACAGAGCCACGCGCATCGAGTCACCAAGGTTCAACCTGATGCATACAAACCAATTCTTCGTCCACATCTCAAATTGGTGGCTGAAAATCTACAATATCTTATGAAATATTCACCTAAAGGGTTCCTTTTAACAGATGAAAACCACGATATTGTAGACGTTAGTCAAGTATTTCTTACAATGTCCGGCTGTACACGTGAGCAGTTGATTGGATACAAGCCCAAGATTCTCGCATCATCGGATCATTTAAATGCAAAACAATATCCGGTCATGTATAAAAGCTTATCGCAAGCCGGATTTTGGGAAGGGCGATTCGTCAATCGACGACCAGATGGTGAATTGTGGTATGCCGATTCAATGATCACGATGATTCGCATCGGAGAACAAACGGTGGGGTATTGGGCGATTGTTGCTGCGGAAGAAATGGGGTAATCTTACACTTTGTTTCTAACGTTTCTAACTTTTTCTGAAACTTGGTATACTGTTCGTAATATATGAGGTGAGAAAGTGCAGCGTATACGCATGGTTGTTAAGGTTGGTTCGAGCAGCCTTACAGACCCGAAAACGGGTCTGTTGTCATCTGAAAAAGTACACATGATTATTGCCCAGTTGGCTCCTGTTTTGCGCGATCCGTCCTATGAAGTGATCTTAGTGTCATCCGGAGCTATTGCAGCGGGGAGGGGGAAACTTGGCTGGCGGTATATGCGTACATTGCCTGAAAAGCAGGCCGCGTCTGCTGTTGGTCAAAGTCTTCTCATCGATCTTTACCAACGGGAGTTGGCATTAGTCGATCGCGTGGTAGCACAAGTACTGTTGACACGATCCGATATGGAAAATCGGCATCGGTTTGTCAATATTAGAAATACGTTGGAAACGCTGTTGCATTCAGATGTTTTGCCGATTGTAAATGAAAATGATACGGTCTCTGTAAATGAAATTCGTTTTGGTGATAATGATTCATTGGCAGCTTTAGTGGCGATTTTAATTTGTGCACAGTACCTCGTTTTACTTACGGATATTGATGGTTTGTATACAGGGGATCCGAGAATAGACCAGGATGCAAAACATATTGCTGAAGTTACCTTAATCGATCAGAAAATTCGGGATCTCGCTGGAGATAGCGGATCATCCGTTGGTACAGGTGGAATGCGAACGAAAATAGACGCCGCGGAAATGGCGATGAATTCTGGGATTGAGGTAGTGATTGCCGCAACTCATGAACCGAATGTTCTTTTACGTTTACTTCAAGGAGAACGGATCGGAACGCGGTTTCGAGCAGAAAAGAGCCGCTGGAATGCCCGTAAATCATGGCTCGTACACGGGTCGCGAAGTGCCGGACGGTTAGTTATAGATGAAGGAGCGGCTCATGCTGTGCAAACCATGGGAGGAAGTCTTCTTTTGCCAGGCATTGAGCGTGTAGAAGGGAGATTTGAGGAAGGGGCCATTGTTGAGTTGATTGGTCCTAACGAGAAGGTAATTGCAAAAGGGATTGTCTCTTTTTCTGCTCATGATTTGGAATATTTCATTAAAAACAGAGCTGATGGTGATCATTTGCACGGATTTCCTGAAGTGGTGCATCGAAACGATTTAGCATTGCTTGTGTGATTGTGCGATTTGGGTGCAGAGGAGAGAGTTGAATGAAGTCGGAATTGATTAGGGCTCGCGAGGCGGCGAAGATCGCACGTACAGTAAGTGAGTCACAAAAAAATGAAGCGCTTTTTGCAATGGGCGAACAAATTCTTTGTTCGACAGATGCGATTTTAACCGCAAATGCCAAGGATGTAGAGGCGGCGAAGAAAAGAGTAGAGACAACAACTCGTATCGACCGACTTCTATTAAATGAACACCGCATACAAATGATGGTAGACGGATTACATGAGATTATGGCATTGCCAGATCCTATAGGGGAAGTAATCGAGATATGGACACGGCCCAATGGATTGCGTATTGAGCAAGTTCGCGTTCCGTTTGGAGTGGTTGGCATCATCTATGAGGCGCGGCCAAATGTTACTGTGGACACGAGTGCATTAACTGTGAAAACGGGGAATGCTGTCGTGTTACGTGGTGGCAAAGAGGCATTTGAAACGAATATCGCCTTGACTGTAGCACTGCGCAAGGCACTTCACGATGTCCTTTTGCCATCCGATCTTGTTGTCATGGTGACGGATACAGATCGAAGATCTGTGGACGACTTGATTCGCGCGCGTGGTCTTGTTGACTTAGTGATTCCACGTGGTGGGGCGGGACTAATCAGTCATGTTGTGGAGAACGCCACAGTACCTGTGATTGAAACGGGTGTTGGCAATTGTCATGTTTATATTGATTCACATGCGAATCTTGCGATGGCTTTAGATATTATCGTAAATGCAAAAACTGATCGTCCTTCTGTATGTAATGCCGCAGAAACATTGCTTATTCATTCTGCTGTTGCACCGTCATTTGTACCCATTGCTGCAGAGAAATTGACGAAATTAGGCGTAGAACTGCGGCTCGATGCAAAAGCCAATCATCTTTTAGAAAATGAGAGTATCATTGCGAAACAAGCTACAGAAGAGGATTTCGCCACCGAGTTTCTAGCGCCCATCCTTGCTGTGAAAGTTGTCGAGTCCTTAGATGAGGCAATTGATCATATCGGTCACTATGGGACAGGGCATTCTGAGGCTATTGTCACTGATGAGAATGAAGTGGCAAAAGAATTTTTGCAGCGGATTGATGCAGCAGCTGTTTATCATAATGCGTCGACGCGATTTACAGATGGCTATGAGTTTGGATTTGGAGCGGAGCTTGGGATATCTACGCAGAAATTGCATGCTCGTGGCCCGATGGGGTTGCGCGAACTGACGAGTTACAAATATGTAATTCGAGGCAATGGTCATATTCGTCGATGAAGAACCATTATCTGTGGATTACCGGGGTTATTGGTGTGGTTGCCTTCGACTATTTTTTTGTACCCCCAATATTTAGCTTTTCCGTGGGTGATTTACGTTATCTCATCTTATTTGCTATTTTTTTGGCTGTTGCGATCCTGATAGCAACGCTAGCGTTGCGCCTTCGAATGCAGGTGCAAGAATCAGAACGGCGTGAGGAGGATACGGCCGCTTTATATCATCTCAGCCGACAGATGACAGCGCTTGGCGATTTGGACGGCATTGTCGCGGCCATTGTGAATGACGCAACGCATACATTTCATGTCTCCACATGGCTAGTGCTTCTAGGTGAACGGATGGAACTTACTGTACAAGGTCGATTGTTGGAGGATGTGGCAGACGAACACATCAAAACGTGGGATATTTATGACAGCGGATTGAATGTCGAAGTTTGTCATTGGGTACTACGTTATGGCAAAGTGGCCGGATATGGTACAGATTATTTTTCGAAAGAGCGTGTGCGCTACATCCCTTTAAAAACGGAAGAGATTGTGCGCGGGGTGTTTGCGTTACGCCCAAACGAGGACTCTATCGACCAGTTGGATCGGAGTCACCATTTGATTGAAGCGTTCGTTGGACTGGCAACGATGTCTATTGCTCGTATTCAGTTAGGAAAAGAGGCGCAGATTGCACGTTTATCCGCAGAGTCGGAGAGGTTGCGTACAGTTTTACTCGATTCTATCTCTCATGAGTTACGGACACCACTTGCAGGGATTCTTGGTTCAGTAAGTGGCATGATCGAAAATGCGACCGTGTTAAGTTCAGATGATCAATGTGATTTGTTATTTACCATTCGCGATAGTGCCATGCGTATGAATCGGCTCGTAACCAATTTGCTTGGAATGGTGCGCATTGAAAGTGGTATGCTGGCTTTACAAAGACGGACGTGTGATGTGGCCGATATGCTTGGCGTTGTGTTTCGACAATTGCAAGATCCACTACAGCGGCGAATAGTGGATGTGCAACTCCAAACGGATCTCCCACCCTTTTATGTGGACGATGTACTTATTGAGCAAGTACTCGTAAATATTTTGAGCAATGCAGTTAAATATTCGCCTGACGATAGTAGGATTGACATTCAAGTAATAGAGGAAGATGGGACAGCTGTTCTCATGATCGAAGATGAGGGTATTGGCATTCCGGAAGGAGATGAAGTGAAAGTTTTCGACAAATTTTATCGTGCCGAATCTGTCCGACGGATTCCCGGAACGGGGCTTGGTCTTGCGATTTGCAAGGGAATTGTAGAGGCTCATGGTGGCACTATCTGTGCGCAACGAGGACATCGAAACGGTGCACGTATCGTCATCCGTCTGCCAATTGACGAAAGTGAGGAAAATGACGATGGGTGCCAAAATTCTAGTCATAGATGATGAACTGCAGATCCGCAAATTATTAAAAGTAACATTGCAAGCTCATGGTTTTATCGTACTCGAAAAAACGACCGGTTCGGATGGCGTTTTGGCGGTAGCAATGGAACGTCCAGACCTAGTGGTACTTGATCTCGGATTGCCAGACATGGATGGGACAGAGGTGCTACAAAAATTGCGTGAGTGGTCACAGATTCCGGTTATTGTCTTAACAGTTCGGGATAATGAGATTGAAACGGTAGCACTGCTTGACTCTGGTGCTGATGACTACATGACAAAACCATTCGCCATCGGTGAACTCGTTGCACGAATTCGCGTTGCATTACGTCATGCAGCACATGCTCCGACTGAACCCGTTCTTCAGGTTGGCGATGTGAGCATTGATCTCGCACGACGAGTGGTTGAAAAGGAGAAACAAATGGTTCGTCTTACTCCTATTGAATATGATTTATTGAAAGTACTTGCACTTCACGCAGGAAAAGTGATGACACATCATCAACTTGTGCGAGAGGTTTGGGGGGAGCAGAATTCTGAAGCGACATCTCACTACCTTCGCGTATATATTGGACATTTACGAAAAAAACTGGAAAACGACCCTACGCGCCCAATCCTTATCCTTACAGAACCGGGAATTGGATATCGTTTTATGGATTTTGCATAACTGTTTGCCTTGGACAGACGGTTATTTTTATGTTCTTTTTATATGTGAATACTGATGTTCAACACGCATTTTTACATGAATTGGTCGTACAATCAATTTCGTTATCAGTACATTAACTGTCTCATCAGATTATCGGAGTGAATGATGATTGCCAGTACTGGGGATGTTTTATAGTAAGTAAGAAAAGTGAGGGGAACTACCATGGGCAATGTTGTGTCCTTGTTGCTGTTCTTTGCAGTGTTTGGACTGTTCTATGTGCTCTTTCGAGTATTCGATAAAGCGTAGGGAGGAATGGAGATGTGGGTGCTTCTGCTTATCTCAGTAGCGGTGATGGTCTATCTTACGTATGTCATTTTTAATCCTGAGAAATTTTAACAGTAATTATATGGAATATAGGTTTGTTAGGAGTGAGTGAGATTGACTGTAGTTGGTTCAATCGGGATCCTTGTGATTATCGCCATAATACTAATTGTAGGCATCCCTTTAGGAGGTTATTTATACCGTGTATTTATTGGCAGTCGGAGTTTTTTTGAGCCAGTTTTTGATCCGACAGAACGAGTACTCTACAAACTCGTTGGAGTGAACCCATCTGTACAAATGGATTGGAAAGCCTATCTGCGGGCACTCATGCTCGTGAATTTTATGATGATGATTTTTGTATATTTTGTGTTTCGTTTACAAGGCATTTTACCTTTTAATCCAGATCATATTCCCGGAATGAGTTGGGATTTAGCTTTCAATACAGCCGCTAGTTTTATCACCAATACAAACTGGCAGAACTACGCAGGCGGGCATTCGATGTCGTATCTTGGGCAGATGCTTGCGATTACCTATCTTCAATTTACTTCAGCGGCCACAGGTTTTGTTGCTGCTATCGCCTTTGTAAGAGGACTTATTGCAAATAAATCGGATACGATCGGTAATTTTTGGGTTGATTTAATTAAAATTCACACTCGCGTACTGCTGCCATTTGCCACTATTTTTGCACTCGTTTTAATCGGTATGGGGGTGCCACAAACGCTACTTGGCGCACAGGTTGTTCATACGTTACAGGGATCTACACAAACGATTTCAAGGGGACCCGTAGCGTCACTTGAAGCGATTAAGCAACTAGGTACGAATGGTGGCGGGTTTTTTAATGCAAACTCGGCGCATCCATTTGAAGATCCAACCGCGTTGACATCTGTGCTTGAAATGGTCGCCATGGGAGTGATTCCGACAGCGCTGATCGCGACCTTTGGTCGTTTTATTGCAAACCGGAGGCAAGCCACTGTACTCTATGTATTGCTCACTGCCATTTTGATCATTGGCGCATTTGTAGTTTATGCAAATGAGGCGGCAGGAAATCCTCTCGTTCATCAAGCGCTTGGAATCTCCGGACCCAATATGGAAGGAAAAGAATGGCGTTTTGGTCCTGCATTAAGTAGTGCATTTGTGGCCATGACTACGGCATTTACCACAGGTGCTGTAAGTTCCATGCATGATAGCCTAATGCCACTTAGCGGACTTGTACCGTTACTTTTCATGATGTTTAACGTCATTTTTGGTGGTAAAGGTGTAGGTTTATTAAATATCCTCATGTTCCTGATGATCACTGTATTTTTGTCAGGTCTCATGGTTGGTCGAACACCAGAGATTTTTGGGAAAAAGATTGAGGCACGTGAAATTAAATTGGCGACGACAGCGATGCTTGTCCATCCATTTATTATTTTAGTTCCCACAGCCATTGCGCTGATTACTAAGGCAGGCACGTCCGCAATTCTGAACCCTGGGCTACACGGATTTACTGAAGTGCTCTATGCGTTTACAAGCGCAGCTGCTAACAATGGCTCAGCATTCGCTGGATTGAGTGCTAATACCGTGTTTTACAATGTGACCCTTGGCATTGTAATGCTTCTTGGGCGATATATTTCGATCATTGCGATGTTTGCCATTGCTGGTTCCCTGGCGAAGAAATCGGTTATTCCAGAGAGTGTTGGCACGCTTCGAACTGATACGTTTGCGTTTGGGAGTGTGTTTGTCGCTGTATTTGTCATTGTAGGGGCACTCACCTTCTTTCCCGCTTTGGCAATTGGTCCAATTGGGGAACAGTTCCAAATGCTAAGTCACTTATCAGGGCATTAGGCGAAAAAGGAGACATCGTTCGATGGCTAAGCAATCTACAAAGACCATTACCGGCGATATTATGTCGCGGGCAATATGGGAGTCATTTGTCAAATTGGATCCAAGGTTTCTTGTGAAAAATCCGGTTATGTTTATCGTGGAGATTGGGTTTCTGATTACGTTTGTTTTATCGATTAATCCCACGATTTTTGGTGGTGTGCGGCATTCAGGACAGAGAGCCTATGACATTACGGTCACGGTTATTTTATTGATTACCATTCTATTTGGTAATTTCGCAGAAGCTGTTGCAGAAGGTCGTGGCAAAGCGCAAGCTGATTCGCTACGAAAAGCTAAAACTGATTTGACCGCGAATCGGCGAACCTCATCTGGCGATTTCGAATCTGTTCCTGCGACAACATTGCGAAAGGGCGATGTAGTGCGGGTGATCGTGGGCGAAATGATTCCTGCCGACGGCGAGGTACTTCAAGGCCTAGGAAGTGTTGATGAGTCCGCAATTACAGGGGAGTCAGCACCTGTAATCCGCGGTGCAGGTGGTGATTTCAGCTCCGTTACGGGTGGCACGAAGCTCTTGTCTGACGAATTAATAATTCAAGTAAAGGTAGATCCTGGCGAGTCTTTTCTTGATCAGATGATCAATCTTGTAGAGGGTGCAAGTAGACAAAAAACTCCAAACGAGTTAGCACTCTCAGTTCTTCTCGCAGGGTTAACTTTGATCTTTGTCATCGTCATTAACACTCTGGAGCCCATGGCCCAATATGTGCATGGTCGCATCGGGGTTGCAACGTTAATTGCGTTATTAGTGTGTCTCATTCCTACAACAATTGGTGCATTGCTGTCTGCGATTGGAATTGCCGGGATGGATCGGGTGATTCGCTTTAATGTGATTGCGAAGTCGGGGAAGGCTGTTGAAGCTGCGGGTGATGTGAATACGCTCATACTCGATAAGACGGGCACGATTACGATTGGAAATCGGTTGGCAAGTGAGTTTGTTCCTGTTGGGAATCATTCTGAACGCGAATTAATTGAAGTTGCTGTGATTTCTTCATTATTTGATGAGACGCCGGAGGGACGATCGGTCATTGACCTTGCTAAAGAACGCGGGGTGCAATTTGCGCGTGAATCATACACAGATGCCGAAAATGTGGAATTCAGTGCGGATACAAGGATGAGCGGACTGGATTTGTCAGATGGTTCTTTGTATCGAAAAGGTGCTGTCGATGCAATCCGTCATTATGTAGAAGAACGAGGGAAACGGGTTCCCGATGATTTGAATGGAAAAACAGAACGGATTGCGAGAGAAGGTGGCACCCCACTGGCAGTTATTCGGGGAACGGATGTCTACGGGTTGATCTATTTGAAAGATATTGTAAAGCCGGGTATGCGTGAGCGGTTTGAAGAGTTGCGTAAAATGGGAATCAAAACGGTGATGTGTACAGGCGACAATCCACTTACAGCGGCAACCATTGCTAAAGAGGCTGGTGTCGACGACTTTATTGCTGAAGCGAAACCGGAAGACAAAATGCGGCTTATTAAAACAGAGCAAGAACTAGGGAAGTTAGTCGCAATGTCTGGGGATGGAACGAACGATGCGCCGGCACTCGCACAAGCAGATGTTGGACTCGCCATGAATACCGGAACAATGGCGGCAAAAGAGGCAGGCAATATGGTGGATCTCGATTCGGATCCTACGAAGTTAATCGAAGTGGTTTCCATCGGCAAGCAGCTGTTGATTACGCGCGGTGCGATTACCACGTTTTCTATTGCAAATGACGTTGCAAAGTACTTTGCCATCATTCCTGCTATTTTCATCGCGATGATTCCTAGTTTACAGGCGTTAAATATTATGCATTTGACGAGTCCACATAGTGCCATTCTGTCAGCGCTTATTTTTAACGCGATTATTATCCCTATGTTAATTCCACTTGCGATGAAGGGTGTAAAATATCGACCGATGAGTGCAACGTCCATGTTGCTGCGCAATTTATTAGTTTATGGAGTAGGTGGGGTTATTGCTCCTTTCGTTGGAATTAAAGTGATTGATCTACTTATCACGATGCTCGGATTTGCGCATATTTGAGGTGATATTGGAGGTTTATTGGCATGATCAATTTCTGGCGATCTCTGCGGTTTACGATTGTATTCGCCGTCTTGTTAGGGCTCGTGTATCCGCTGGTAATTACCGGAATAGGGAATGTGTTATTTCCCTCGCAAGCAAAAGGGAGCATGATAAGCTTTCACGGGCAGGTTGTGGGATCAAAGTTGATTGCTCAAGAGACGAATGTACCATGGCTCTTTCATCCGCGCCCTTCTGCGGTGAATTATGCTGGTAATGGATCTGGTGGATCCAATCTTGGACCGACAAATCCTGCGCTTATTGCAGAAATCAAGAAAAATTTGCAAACTGTTGAACAGCAAAATCCAGGTACGCCTGTTTCAAGAATTCCTACAGAAATGGTTGAATCATCCGCATCTGGGCTTGATCCGGATATCTCAATCCCAGATGCGCTGATCCAACTCCCGCGAGTTGCTCGAGCATCTGGACTTGGTCAGGCGTATTTGCGAGCATTGATCGCAAGAGACACGAAGGGGCGTATACTTGGTATTTGGGGAGAACCCATGGTAAACGTCATGCAACTCAATATGACCATTGTAAAGCAGACGGGAAAATGATCGACAAAAAGCGGGTGATGGCGCTTGCAACGGCGAGAGGAAGAGAAAGCGCGGGAATCTGAACGGATGATAAACGATCTATTTGGTAGAGGATCGGATAGCGAACTGAAGTTGTTTATTGGGGCCGCACCGGGTGTTGGAAAGACATATACGATGCTGGTTGAAGCCAATCGGTTGCGGGAACGCGGCGTCGATATAGTGATTGGATTTATTGACACGCATGATCGTCCAGAAACAATGGAGCAGATGGGTAATCTAGAGATTATTCCGAGGCGCATCATTCACTATCGTGGGCGTCGCTTTGAAGAGGTTAATTTGCATGCAATTAGCGCCCGTAAACCGGATGTTGTTGTGATTGATGAACTTGCGCATACGAATGCACCAGGTTCCACACTGCCAAAGCGTTACATGGACGTTGAGTATTTGCTCGATCAGGGGATTTCTGTGTTGACTGCAGTGAACGTTCAGCACATTGAAGGCATTCATGAAGAAGCGCAAGAAATTACGGGGATTCGTGTGAATGAACTTATTCCAGCAGCATTTGTGAAACGAGCACAGGAGGTTGAAGTGATTGATGTAACCCCTGAGACATTGCGACAACGGATGCGTGATGGGAGTATCTATTCTGCAGATCGTATTCATCATGCGTTAGATCATTTTTTTCGTAAATCAAACCTATTTGGACTACGTGAACTGGCTTTACGTGTGGTTGCAGAAGATGTGGATGAGCGGTTACAACGATCTTATGCAAGATCCCGAATTCCAGGACCTGTAGGTGCACGTGAAACGATTATGGTTTGTGTGAATTATTTTCCACGAGCATCGCAACTTATTCAGCGTGGTTATCGTATGGCACAAAGAATGAAGGCAGAACTGTACGTGTTGTCGATTTGTAATACAGATGAAGATCAGATGAAAGAACGAGATAAAGGGCGCCTAGGAAAGTTAAGAGAGATGGCGCAGACATGCTCAGCAGAATGGATCTTAGAACCACAAAATGATCGTTCGATTGGCAAGGTGATTATTGACACTGCAGAGCGTTTAAATGTGACACAAGTGGTGATTGGTCAACCTTCACATGTGAAACGCTGGAATCGAATGTGGAACGATGCCCCAGTGCGCTATTTATTGCGACATATGAAGTATGTCGAGCTGCGCATTGTAGGGTGGAAAGACGAACCACATTATATAATCGAGTCGGATAAAGCATGTGTTGCAGAATCTGAGGCGCCTGCCATCATGTCTAAGGTGGATGTTTCAGAGTCAGTAAAGGAGGAGAGGCGTGCAGGACGATTGACCATTTATGTAGGGGCTGCTCCAGGAGTCGGAAAAACTTATAAAATGTTGCGGGATGCGCATGATTGGAAGCGACGAGGAAAAGACGTTGTCGTGGGATTGATTGAGACACACGGAAGGGTCGAAACGGAATCGCAAATTGAGAATTTGGAGATTCTCTCGAAACGATTACATCGATTTCAGGATCGAGTCTATGAAGATCTGGATGTCGATACCATTTTGCGCCGTAAGCCACAGATTGTATTGATCGATGAATTGGCACATTCAAATGTACCTGGAAGTGCTCGCGAAAAACGATATCAAGATATTGAATATTTACTCGAGCAAGGAATTAATGTAGTTACTGCGGTAAATATTCAACATTTAGAGAGCCTTCATGACAAGGTGGAACATATTACAGGAGTCAAGGTCAGAGAACGGGTGCCCGATTGGTTCATGAAACTGGCACATGAGGTCAAATTAATTGATGTGACTCCCGAAGCGCTGCAACAGCGTTTAAAGGATGGAAAGATTTATACTGAAGATAAAGTCCAACGCGCCCTCGATAATTTTTTCCAAATGGGGAACTTGGCCGCATTGCGTGAGTTAGCTTTACTAGAGGTTGCAGATGATGTGGATCAGCGTTTGGATAGGGAACGTGAAAAGAAAGACATCGACGAGATGAAATCAGAGCGCATACTTGTCGCAGTCAATCATCGTCCTCACTCCGAGAAATTGATTCGTAGAGGGTGGCGTTTGGCTGATCGATTGCAAGCCAAGTTGTGGGTGTTAGTTGTTTTGACACAAGAATTCATGTCAGATGAAGATCGTCGAGATTTAGATCGCATTCAAAAACTAAGTGAGCAGTTTGAGGCTACATTTATTACGCGCAAAGCACTTGATCAAGGGGTGGGTGCGACGATTGTGAGTGTTGCTGAAGAATTAGGAATCTCACAGTTTGTTACAGGACAGCCGCTACCACCAATTAACCTGATCAAACGCCTTCAGAGAAATCCAATTGATTACGTGTTGGCCCATGCGGATTTTGTCGATCTTTATATTATTGCAAATTCGCGAGACTGATGGCAGCAATTCATGGTTGTATAATTTTAATGATGATGGTATCTTAATGGCGTAGTGATTGAATAGAGTACATGGGAGCTTGGTGGAGCCAGGCTGAGAGGGTAGTCTTTTTACTACCGACCGATTACCTGATCTGGATAATGCCAGCGTAGGGACAGCATAGCATACGTATGCTAAAGCCCTTGGTCTCCAAGTGGCTTTTTTGTTTTATGTAAAATTCAAGATGAGATGAGGGGGATTCTAGTGAAAGAATCCATAAATGAAAAGCAAGGTTCATATGCAGTTTCGTTGCCTGGAAGTGAAAAGGTCTATCATGAGGGGAGTAGGGCTGATCTACGAGTACCTATGCGTGAAATCAAGTTGGCACCAACGACGGGGCGATATGGGGAACAAGAAAACCCACCGATTCACGTGTATGATACAAGCGGTTCGTATACGGACGAACAGTACCAGGCAGATTTTACACAGGGTCTACCTGCACCGCGTAGAAATTGGATTTTAGAGCGAGGAGATGTAGAGGAGTATGAAGGACGGGTGATCAAACCACAAGATAATGGTCACCATACAGACGAAGATGCGAGTCAAGAGATGTATCCAGGTCTTCGCCGTCGTCCTTTGCGCGCTAAATCAGGTCAAAATGTAACTCAGTTACACTATGCAAGACAGGGCATCATTACTCCTGAAATGGAGTTCATTTCTATACGCGAGCAAGTTTCCCCAGAGTTTGTACGAAGCGAAGTCGCGAGTGGACGCGCCATTATCCCTTCTAATATCAATCATGCTGAAAGTGAGCCGATGATCATTGGACGTAATTTTTTAGTGAAAATTAACGCGAATATTGGGAACTCTGCAGTTTCCTCGTCTATCGATGATGAAGTAGAAAAAATGACGTGGGCGACGCGCTGGGGTGCGGACACCATTATGGATCTATCAACGGGTAAAAATATTCATACGACAAGAGAGTGGATTATCCGGAATTCACCCGTGCCTGTTGGAACAGTGCCCATTTATCAAGCGCTGGAAAAAGTGAATGGGCAAGCGGAAGATCTTACTTGGGAAATTTACAGGGACACGTTAATTGAGCAAGCGGAACAGGGTGTTGACTATTTTACGATTCATGCAGGTGTACTATTGCGATATATTCCATTAACTGCGAAACGGGTAACCGGCATTGTTTCACGTGGTGGATCGATTATGGCGGCATGGTGTCTAGCTCATCATAAGGAAAGTTTCTTGTATACGCACTTTGAAGAAATCTGCGAAATTATGAAAGCCTACGATGTTGCGTTTTCGTTAGGCGATGGACTTCGTCCTGGCTCCATTGCAGATGCGAACGACGAGGCACAATTTGCAGAGTTGGAGACTCTTGGTGAGTTAACCTCTATTGCATGGAAGTATGATGTGCAAGTCATGATTGAGGGGCCAGGTCATGTGCCGATGCACAAGATTAAGGAAAATATGGATCGACAACTTGAAGTGTGTCATGAAGCTCCGTTCTATACACTGGGCCCATTAACCACAGATATTGCTCCGGGGTATGATCATATTACCTCAGCTATTGGAGCCGCTATGATCGGGTGGTTTGGTACGGCGCTGCTATGCTATGTGACACCGAAGGAACATCTAGGGCTGCCCAACAAGGATGATGTTCGTGAAGGCGTTATTACCTACAAAATTGCTGCACACGTGGCTGATCTTGCAAAGGGACACCCAGGTGCACAGCAACGTGACGATGCATTGTCAAAAGCGCGTTTTGAATTTAGATGGCGGGATCAGTTTAACCTATCGCTTGATCCAGAACTGGCTATTGCCTTCCATGATGAAACATTGCCTGCAGAACCAGCGAAAACAGCACATTTTTGTTCGATGTGTGGTCCGAAATTTTGCAGTATGAAAATCACGCAGGATATTCGAGAGTATGCGGAGACGCTCGGTGTCGATGAAACAGAAGCAGTGGAGCAAGGAATGGAAGAGAAGGCGAAAGAGTTTCGAGAAATAGGGAGTCACATGTACCGATAAAGTTCATGTTGCACACAGATTATGCTGATTTTGGGTATTCTGTGTGCGTCTTTAGTGTATGCGAGGAATCAAGTTAGACACGAGTGATGAGCGACAACGAGATATCACTGACTGATCATACTCCTGAGAGAGAGTTGTAGATCTAATTCGGCGCACATGGGGGTTAACAGCAGGCGAACACCGGTTTTGCCTGCTGTAGCAAGAGCGTAAGCATAGGGTCTGCCAATTAAGACGACTGTCTCGCTGATGGTGACGAGGCGATCGAGGGCAGAAATGGCACCATTTACTGTCGCCCGCCATGATTAGAAATGATAAGATAATCGATCCCCATCAGATACATCACATAGCGTGTATTTAGTAAGATTCTGCACCAAAACTCATGATCCAAATCGATGCTACTACAAATAAAATTGTGAAGGTAACACCCAAAGTTAACATCCATACATGAAATGGCCATTGTGGTACGTGATGTTCAGTGATGTGCATAAAGAAATAGAGTTGTACAAACGCCTGTAGAATGGCGAGGGCCATAATGGCGCCAAATAGCACTGCGGCGTGAATGATATGGTGTAGAACCATCCATAGCGCCAAGACTGTCAATACGAGTGAAATGGAAAAACCGATAATATGATTCCAAGGGGTGTGTTTTTCATCCATCCCTGTAGAATCAAGCCCATTTGAGCGACCAGAATGCTCCTCTAGATGATGTTCTATGCTTGTCATTTAGCTCATCTCTCCTAATAAATATACAATTGTGAAAATAAAGATCCAGACTATATCAAGAAAATGCCAATAGAGGCTGACTACAAATGCTTTTCGTGCTGTGGTTGGAGTTAGGTCACGTATTGCGAGTTGAATCAGAATCAATGTCATCCATACAATCCCTAATGAAACGTGTGCTCCGTGTGTTCCGACCAAAGTAAAAAATGCAGAGAGAAAAGCACTCGTTTGCAATGTGGCACCTTGAGCGACGTCCGTGATAAATTCACTAAGTTCAAAGCTGATAAAAGAAATTCCGAGAAGAATGGTAACGACCATCCAGGCCATCATCCAACCCTTTTGTCCGCGATGCATTGAATAGGTAGACAAACCACATGTGAAACTGCTCGTAAGCAAAATAAAGGTTTCAGTTGCGAAACCAGTAACATCAAAGATCTGTAATGGTCCAGGCCCATGACCTACATGGCGATATAATACGGCGTAGGTGGCGAAAAGGCTTGCAAAAAGAACCATGTCTGTTGCAATAAAGACCCAGAAACCAAAAATGCGTAATGCATCATCCTCGTGTGTATATTCTATAGGACCTCTTCCTGCGGATGGCGCTTTTACTAAGAAATCTGCCATAGCCATCGGTTATACCCTCCCGTAAGCCTCTTCTGTATGTCTGATTTCTTCGACGGATAACGTATGATCCGTATGATACTCAAACGAACGTAAAATGAGCGAAATTAAAATTCCAAGAAAGGCGACGAATGCCAGTGGATACCAGGTAAATACCATACTAAAACCAAACACAAAAAATAAGACAGAGAGAACAAAGGGACGTCCTGAGTCGTTTGGCATGTGAATGGGTTTAAATGGTTTTGATTCGACTACAGGATCTCCTTTACGCCGCGCCTCTTTGATCGTCCACCATGCATCGCGGCCCGCTATCTCTGGAATGCGGGCAAAGTTATAGTGGGGTGCGGGAGAGGGGAGAGACCATTCAAGCGTACGACCATCCCACGGATCTCCAGTAAGGTCGCGTTCCCCGTAAAGAATACTGTAACCAACCTCAATTACAATGAACACAAATCCTATTCCCATCATATAGGCGCCAATGGTAGAGATAAAATTCCATAGTGACCACCCCATTCCTGTTGAATATGTATACATTCTCCTTGTCATTCCCATCCAACCGAGCCAATATTGTGGGAGAAAGCAGACATAGAATCCGATATTGAAGAACCAGAATGCCCATCTTCCAAGTCGTTCGTTTAATATGATGCCAAACATTTTGGGCCACCAATAATACATTCCAGCAAGCATTCCAAACACAGTTCCTCCGATCAGAACTTGATGAAAGTGGGCGATGAGAAAGTAGCTATTATGATATTGATAGTCAGCGGGAGCCACGGAGAGCATGACACCCGTTGCACCGCCAATTGCAAAGTTCGGAATAAAGGCGATTGCCCACAACATGGGTAAGTGCATCTTTATCCGTCCTTGGTACATCGTAAATAACCAGTTAAATACCTTTACACCAGTTGGGATGGCGATAATCATGGTCGCAACAGCAAAAAAGCTATTGACGCCTGGTCCTGCACCCATCGTAAAGAAATGGTGAACCCAAGTGAAAAAACTTATAACCGCGATGGCGATCATAGAAGCAACCATCGATGCATAACCAAAGGTACGTTTTCTCGAAAAGGTGGCAACAACCTCGGAAAAAATTCCAAATGCCGGAAGAACAACGATATAGACCTCTGGATGTCCCCACATCCAGAACAAGTTTACATACATCATTGGGTTTCCACCGTCAAAAATTGTGAAAAAGTGTGCGCCTGCAAGTCGATCTAGCAATAGCAATGTGAGTGCTACTGTGAGTACTGGAAAGGCAAAGATGATGATGATTGAGGCAGCAAGAACTGACCAAGTAAATAAGGGCATACGCATCAGCGTCATACCAGGTGCACGCATCTTCATAATGGTTACGAAAAAGTTAATTCCTGTTGCCATACTCCCAATTCCTGTAATCTGCAAGGCAAGCAAGTAGAAGTTTTCCCCTGGTCCTTTGTCAAAAGTGATGCCTGCAAGTGGTGGATAGCTGGTCCAACCAGCATCGGGTGATCCGCCAATCACAAAGGAGATATTGAGTAACATGGCTGCGAAAAAGAACAACCAAAAACTAATTGCATTTAGGTAAGGAAATGCAACATCGCGAGCTCCAATTTGTAATGGCACAACAATATTCATCATGGCGAAAATGAATGGCATCGCCATAAACAGGATCATAATTGTCCCGTGTGTAGTGAAGATCTCGTTGTAATGTTGTGCTTTTAAAAAAGACATGTTCGGCATAATCAATTGTGTGCGCATCAGTATGGCATCAACACCGCCGCGAAATAGCATAAGCAAGGCAGCGATGAGATACATAATTCCGATTTTCTTGTGATCAACGGTAGTCAACCATTCTCGCCATAGCCAACCCCATTTTTTATAGTAGGTGAGAACAAAGACGATTCCGAAGATGACTAAGAGAATTGAGACATCAGCGCCATAGATCATTGGATTCCCTAATACAAAGAAATGGCTTGCAAAATTCTCTGCGTTATGTAACATTTCACGCCTTCTTCCGCTAAAATAGTCAGTTAATCGGTTCCAGCTTGAGAATTGATTTTGCCTCGCGTCAAATCGCGACGCATATACATGCCGCCATCTTGACTGACAATCTTCTCAAACAGCCCAGGTTGATTTGTAGAGAAAGACATGGGTTGTACAATGGTACGTCGCGCTAAAATTGCATAACGTTGTAAAGACAGTGGTGGTGCAGTTGATTGGATCTTTTGAACCCAATGATTAAACTCTCCTGCAGGGCGAGCGATGACGTTAAAGTGCATGTGGGCGAAACCTTCACCACTAAAATTTGCGCCTGAACCATAGTACACACCAGGTTTGTCTGCTTCGAGCCACAGTTTCATCGCCATGCCAGGCATCGTATATTCCTGCCCACCTAATTGCGGAACCCAGAAGGAGTTCATCGGTGCGTTTGATGTTAATACGAATTCGATTGGACGATTGGATGGAATCTCACAGTAATTCACTGTGGCGATTTTCTGCCCTGGATATTGAAAAAGCCATTTCCAATCGAGTGAAGTTACTTGGATTGTCAATGGATTCACCACTTTGTTTGGTGGTCGGACTAGAGCAAATGTTTTTTGGACGGTAAACGTTGCTAAAATGCCAATTATTATAATGGGGATTGACCACCATATGATCTCTAGAATTCGATTCTCAGACCATTCAGGGCGATAAGGTGCCCTATTGTTGGGCTTATCACGGTAGCGGGCAACGATGATCCAAAGTAGGATCATTACCGGAATGACTACAATTGACACCATAATGATCGTGAGAACCATGATCTGTTTTTCAATCATGCCCACTGGGCCGACCGGGTTAAAAACTAATACTTGTTCACCGCAACCGGGAAGTAAGAGGGAAGTCCCTGCAAGAGCGGTCAATAGTGCAAAGGTACGAGCCTGATTTCGCTTCATGCATCCATCATCCTAATCTATGTAGTGAAGTAGCATTGATTTTTCATGATGTGTTAGATTGAACCTGTAAAAAACTGATATAGATATCCGTGGAATTCCCACAAGAGAACGAGTAGTACAAAAAGAATAAATATAATTAATCCAACAGAAAAATTACGTTGCGTTCTACGTGTTGTCGCCGGTATTCGTTCTGGTTTTTCCTCCACAACATAGCCTCCATATGGGGTTTGAAGCCCTGTATTTTTATAATAATTACCATTTAATTACATTTATATGCTTTATTTTGAATGCAATAGATATCCGTCAAACCACCAAAGAACAGCCCCCATGGAGAAAAATAGGATAAAAATAATAACGACTATCCAAAGGGTTTTTCCTAATCCTTCATTAGCATTTTGCTTCAACTCAGTTCCTCCTCATCAAACTGAATGGGGTTCACATGGATAAATCACTCTGTACAAATTTGGATGAAGGTAGTATGCGTGAAACGAACCGATATTAACCAAATGATTCTATATGTGTTAAATAAAGAGCGGGTGTCTGCGTGAGAATGGGTTGTATGGTAAGATAAACAAATGAAACGGAGTACACAGGAGTGGATTAAATGTCTGATGGAGAGCAGCACGGTAGTGAAGAAGAAAAGAGACAGGAGTATTTGGCGCGACTTGCTGAGTTTGATAAAGAAGACTTGCTTGTCGCATTGCATGCAGCTGAAGCTTCAAAAGAGAATCGTGGAGATCATGGCTTCTACTTTCTACACCACTTTTTAGGAGAGGAGAGAGTAGAGATGAATGAAGGTGCTGCATCGATTCGCTTACCTGTCAATCAACTTGTATTGAATCCAGCGAATATGTTACATGGTGGAGTTACAGCACTACTTTGTGATAACGCAATGGGTTTGGCGAGCTTTTTAAATAAAAAGCGGCTCGGCGTGACTCTTGATTTACATATTCGGTACCACCGTCCGATTCGAGGACAATATACCACAGCTCATGCAAAGGTTATCTCTTCTGGTGGTCGAATTAATGTGACAACCTGTGATGTTGTAGATGAAATGGGGGAAGTCATGGCGACAGCTACAGGAACGTTTTATCATAAAATATAAAGAGTCCAAAATGGGTAGAAAACAAGATAACTCTCAAATAGACCTCCTCCAATAGTTCAGATAGGTGTATAGTGGAATTGGGCATGAACTATTGGGGGGGCCACTACACATGATGGATTATCCATTACTTTTGCGATCGGTATTGTATAGAGCAAATACCGTTTATCCTGAGAAGGAGATTGTATCACGAGATTATTCTGGTGTATTTCGGTATACATATCGTGACATGTATCATCGTGCAAGCCAGCTTGCACATGCACTCGATCGCTTGGGAATAGATCCGCATGATCATGTTGGATCCTTTGCGTGGAATCACCATCGCCATCTTGAATTGTACTTTGCTGTGCCATGCTCACAACGTGTGTTGCACACTGTTAATATTCGTCTGTTTAAAGAACAACTGATTCATGTGATCAATCACGCTGAAGACCGTGTATTATTTGTCGATGAAGATCTTTTACCCATGATTGAGGATATTGCCCCTGCCTTATCAACGGTTGATACGTATGTGATAATGACTGACAAATCAGAACTGCCTGTCACGTCTCTTGCGAATGTTTACTCATATGAGACGTTGATTGCGAATGAAGAAACAGAATATGACTGGCCGATTTTTGATGAGTGGACGACTGCCATTTTAGGCTACACGTCTGCTACAACAGGAATGCCAAAGGGAGTAGAGTATACGCATCGCGGGTTATATTTGCATTGTCTCATGGTGTTAACGGGCGAGCTTGGAACGGATGAAACGGATGTAACGATGCCTATTGTCCCTATGTTTCACGTAAATGCTTGGGGTCGACCCTATGCTGATACATGGGTGGGTGCAAAACAGGTGTATCCAGGGAGTCGCCCACAGGTATCTGATTTTTGTCAATTGATTCATGACGAAGGTGTGACTTATAGCGTCGGGGTACCAACTGTTTGGATGGGCATTCTAAATTACGTTCGTGAGCACCCTGGGAAATTCGACTTTAGTCGTGTGCGTTACCTTTTATCTGGTGGATCTGCATTGCCAATGTCATTGATCGAGGCGTTTGAAAAGGAATTACACATCAGGTTATATCAGGGGTATGGGCAGACAGAGACGACTCCCGTTACATTTGTCAGTACGCAAAAGGCAAAATTCCAGTCACTTTCTGAAGCTGAACGTTTGAAAAAGCGAGCAAAGTCTGGAGTGATTGTTCCTGGATTGGAAATGAGGATCATTGATGCAGATGGTCATGAAATTGCTCATGATGGGATTCAGATGGGAGAACTTCTCCTCAAGGGGCCATGGATTCTCAAGGAATACTATCGAGATCCACAAAAAACGAAGGACGCCTTTGTTGATGGGTGGTTTCGCACAGGAGATATTGTTACTCTGGATTTAGATGGCTATGTACAAGTGGTGGATCGTACACGCGATCTGATTAAAAGTGGCGGGGAGTGGATTTCCTCCGTCGATCTCGAAAACGCCATCATGGGGCATCCAGCGATAGCGGAGGCAGCAGTTATTGGGATTCCACATGAAAAATGGCAAGAGCGGCCACTCGCATGCGTGGTTGTAAAATCTGGGGCAGAACTTACAAAAGAGGAACTCGTGTCTTATCTGGAAGCTCGAGTGGTACGATGGTGGTTGCCTGATGACATTGTTTTTGTCGCTGAGATTCCAAAGACGAGCGTTGGGAAGTTTTCGAAGAAAACACTACGTGAAGAATACGAAAAGGGTGTCTTGAATTGAGTGTGTTGTGAGGTTAAAGAAGTTACACAAGAGGTGGTCACCTATGCGCGACATCTACTACAGGGTTTTTTCTCTGGGTGTCGCGCATAAAATTAATCACTGATGGCAATTGGACTTGCAAATAGTGCTTCGTCCATGGCGATTCCCGCAGCTCCAATGGCAACTCCATTTACGTAACCCATGACAAGTGGGATTTCACGATTGCGTGAAATGGCTCGATGTTGAAATGTGGTTGTCATAGAGTCTGAAATAAACTTATATGCCATTGATATTCTTCCACCAAGGACGATTTCATCCGGATTTAACGCATTTGCAATGTTTGCTATGCCGATCCCAAGAAATGCAGCAAGGCGATCGAAGGCAGGAGCATAGAGGTCTGATCCTAGATATGATTCATAGATAATTTGTTCGAGAACACTATGCTTTTCGGTTGATTTAGGAATATTGATGTGTAGTTCTTCAAGGTAACGAAGAAGGCTTTGTTCGGAAGCGTATTGTTCGAAACAGCCACGATTGCCACAGCGACATATAGCACCATCTTCTTTGATTGTCATATGGCCAAATTCACCCGCTAACCCATCTTTTCCGCGGTAGATCTGTCCATTTAACATTAACCCAACGCCCACACCAATTCCAGCATTCACATAAATGATACTGCTTTTTGGTGAATGACGTTTTTGATACTCGGCAAAGACGCCACAGTTGGCATCGTTGTCAATGTATACCGGTAACGCGAATTGGTTTTGTAGTAGATCGTGTACATTCCAATCGGAAATCGCTAAATTAGGAAGGTGATAAACAAATCCAGTTTTGAAATTTACTAGTCCAGGAAGTGCAAGTCCAATTCCGACAATACCCTGGGGAGCATGCGGTACATGTTCGAGTGCCGATTTGGCCTCCATTTGAATCGAAGCTACTATAGATTCTTGATCAACCTTTTGGTTACCTGGTGAATTGAATAGGTGCCGGACATTTTTGTATGCAATATCACCACGAATATTACAAACAACAGTTGTCAAATGCGAGATTTGCAAGTCTATTCCTATGCTGTAAGCTGCATCTGCATTGAATTTTAACATGACTGGTTTACGACCGCCATTCGAAACTCCATACCCTACTTCTTCGACAAATCCTTCCTCCATCAGCGTTTCAACCAGTGAAGAGACTGTTGCCCGTGTAAGTCCTGTGGCTTCTGAGATCGCAATGCGTGTAGTTAGTTTATGATCACGAATGAAATTCAAGACGCTTGCTCGATTAAGCAAGCGCATCGCAGACACATCAATATTCATCATGACACATGGCCCCGATTCTGATACACACTTATACAGAAAGCGTGCGAATTTATTACATAGTTTATCACACTTACACAAGTGACGAAAGCAACATGGAAATGTAATTTACGTATGTGTTGAAGATGCACATGTTTGACGAGTATCACCGTCAAAAGAAAACGTACCGCATTAGTTATAAAAAAGGAGAGGGGGCACAGCGCGTTGACAGACTTCCTGCATACCCATCATAATGTGGGAAAGTATGTGCCGTGCACCGATTTTTTTGATGGAGGGCAAGGCACGCGAGGAGGGGCTAGGTTTGGTTCCAGACATCTTTATTCCATTTAGACCGGAAGACCGTCAAGATCGGCCGGGCTATTTTTTCATTTTATCGGGTCCTTCTGGCGTGGGCAAAAACACATTGCTTAGTATCGTCTTGCAGGGTATGTCCGGCGTGTATTATATGCCTTCTGCAACTACTCGTTCCATGCGCGCGGGGGAAAGTCAATTGAATCCCTATGTATTTATGTCAACGAATGAGTTTGAACAGATGATTGAGCATGGGCAATTTCTTGAATGGAAGAAAATTCATACGAATGACTACTATGGGACGCACTTGCCATCCATTCAGTTTGCGATTGAAAAAGGATTTGACATCATCACAGATATGGATGTACTCGGTTGTGAAGATGCGGTAGTCGCTTTCTCTGACCATATTTGCACGATTTTTATTACCCCACCTTCAATGGACGAGCTGTCCCAGCGCCTTCATGGGCGGGATTCGGATGTGAAAAGTATTCAGACTAGATTGGATCGTGTGGAATTGGAGATGAAGCATCAGGATCAATATGACTTTGTCCTTGTTAATGACGATTTGGAGGAAAGTGCAAGGCGATTGCGAAAGATTATCGAAGAGGTGAGGAGCAGCAAAGAGTTTAAGGGGAAGCGGCAAATGATGCGTTAACGCTGCCGCTTCCTTTGTTGTTTGAAGATGGGGAAGAAATCTGCGGTACACAGGGTGAATGTATTGCCACTGCAAGATGGTTACCAGGTTAATTCAACTTTGTAATCTTTCAACCATGTGTTAATTTGAATGAGATAATCAAACATTTGGGGAATCGCCATAATCTGTCCAAACCACGGTCGATGTTCAAGTTTTTGATAGCTGGCCTGAATGAGGTCACGTACAGCCTGTTCATTGATTAACGCGTGAATCGGTTGTGTTTTATCGTCGAGAATTTGCTCCATAAAACTGCGAACTGCAACGAGATAAGCTGGATTGTGGGTGGAGGGATAAGGACTTTTTCGGCGATACACCACATCATCAGGGAGAAGCCCGACAATTGCTTTGCGCAAGATGGCTTTTGCGGTTCCATCAAATCGCTTGATGCTCCATGGAATATTCCATACGTATTCAACTAAACGATGATCGCAAAACGGAACGCGGACTTCGAGACCTGTTGCCATACTCATTCGATCCTTGCGCTCGAGGAGAGTAGTTAAAAAGCGTGTCAAGTTTAAATAGGAAATTTCACGGAGACGGGCTTCTGAGCGGTCTTCCCCTGGTAATGTTGGGACCTCCGCAAGTGCATCGCGATAACGATCAGCAACGTATTCAGTCGGATTGAGACGAGCGAGGAACTCAGGAGATAATAATCGTATACGCTCCTGAAGTTGTAAAGACCAAGGGAAGGTATCTGCCTGTAATGCATCCTCACGATGAAACCATGGATATCCACCAAAAACTTCATCTGCCGCTTCCCCAGACAATGCAACCGTGGCATCTTTCTTAATTTCCTTGCAGAACAGATACAATGAAATATCGATATCTGCCATTCCTGGTAGGTCGCGAGCGGCAAGTGGTCGCATTACATGTTCGATTAATACAGGAGTGTCGAATATGACCTCATGATGTACAGTTCCAAGGTAATTGGATACTCGTCGAGCCCAAGGGGTATCGCGCCCCGTTTGAAAGGCATTTGCTTCAAAGTGTTCATCCATATTGGCGAAATCGACGGAATAGGTATGGAGCGGTCCACGGCCGGAGAAGGTGAATTCTTCTGAAGCTAAGGCACTCACAGCGCTAGAATCTAATCCACCTGATAGAAAGGTAACGACTGGCACATCAGAGACAAGTTGTCGCGATACAGCATCGCGCAATAAATTTCGTACGTTCTGTGCGGTTGTTTCAATATCATCCTCGTGTTCATGGCTGTCTAGGCGCCAATACTGTGTGAGTTTTAATCCGTTTTTGGAATAGAGTAGAGAGTAACCGGGGCGCACTTCACGAATGCCCTTAAAAACGGCATGCCCTGGAGTATGGGCAGGTCCAATCAAGAGCAATTCTGCAAGACCTTCTAAGTCTACTTGTGTTGGCACAGAAGGGTGTGCCAGAATTGCTTTTAATTCTGAGCCAAAGACAAATATATTTCTTCTCTCTGTGTAAAAGAGTGGTTTCACACCGAGTCGATCACGTGCCATAAAAAGGGTTTGATTTTTTGCATCCCATATTCCGAATGCGAAAATGCCATTCAATTTCTCTACGCACTGTGGACCCCATTGGACATACGATAGTAGCAGTAACTCCGTATCTGAACGCGTTTCAAATGTGTGACCACATTGTTCTAATTCAATGCGCAACTCGTCCATATTATAAAGTTCGCCGTTATAGGTAATGGCGTAGGTGCGGTCTTCGATATGGCGCACCATGGGTTGAGTACCGCCCTCTGGATCGATGACGATGAGCCTGCGATGAGCAAATGCGGCGGGACCATTGCGCCATGTCCCATCAGCATCGGGACCTCGGCACACTAAAGTCTTTCCCATGTGCTCAATTGTACTTAACCGTTCTTCTTCTGTAGCTTTCCAATCGATATATCCCGCAATTCCGCACATGTGCTATTCCTCCTCATTTCTGTCAAGAGATTCGTGGGCTCAGGTTCTACCCAACGTATGCAAAGGGGATGAAAGTGGTGTCGCTGCGAACGTGTTAAAATGATGCTATGCGCAGGAAGGAGGTGCCCTCTTTTGCAAAAGGAGACAGATGATCACGAATATTTTATGCGTTTAGCTTTGACTGAGGCTAAACGCGCTTATGATCTTGGTGAGGTGCCCATTGGGGCAGTTGTTGTCGCTCCGGATGGACAAGTTATCGGCAGAGGTCATAATATGCGGGAGAGTCGGGGAGACCCCACTGCTCACGCGGAAATGATGGCTATTCAACGTGCGGCGGCGCAGCGACACCACTGGCGGTTACATGGCTGCCGCTTGTATGTTACGATTGAACCGTGTATGATGTGTGCAGGTGCCATTCAGCTTAGTCGGATCGCGCATGTATTCTATGGAGCAGTCAATCCAAAAGGTGGCGCTTTGGGATCATCGGGGAATGCATATGCATTTGATAGGTTAAATCACTATCCAGTTGTTTCTAGTGGTATTTTGACGCCGCTTTGTGGTAAAATAGTTCAGGATTTCTTTCGCGAAAAACGCCAGCGCTATCGGGCGCGGTGTACTGACGCGACCTGCGGAGAGATGTCCGAGTGGTCGAAGGAGCTCGCCTCGAAAGCGAGTAGTCCTTAACAGGGCTCGTGGGTTCGAATCCCACTCTCTCCGCCACTTTTTTTATTTGGCCGAAGTCTCAGCGCTCATCTAGTTGGGTCCTGCGCAACGCTTGCTCTCGAACTGTGTCAGGTCCTGACGGAAGCAGCACTAAGGGATGTCAGGCGGGTGCCGCAGTCCCGCCTGACTAGGTGGCGCTGAGAGTTCGGCTAAATAGATGCTTTTGTTGTGGTCTTACAGCAAGGGGAACATGCGCATGTGCCAATCTCAATCGGAACTGTCAAAGTTATTTGAAATATTTGGATCACATCAAGGATTGGGCGATTCTGTAAATCCGATTCTTGTATTGCATGCTGTGCAATGGATGTTTTCAATATTACCTAGCGCGTTTATATATCAAGATACTGATGAGTTGATGATTGAATACAATCGTGCATTTGCCGATCTCGTTGAACTTTCTGCGTCAGCCGCACCCCAACCACTCCTGATTATCCTGAACAAAAACCCCCCGTTGCTTGCGCTGTTTGAAAAAACCTTGATTGAACAAATCGAATTCCGGTCTCTACTAGTTCATTTTGAACGAAAAGAAAAATTGGTTCACTTACTTGTTGATGCACATGTGATTAGAAGCGATCAGGTTATTCATGGGTGGGTGTTCGCGTGTCGTGAAATTGATAATTTGATGACGATTGAAGCACAAGTTTTGCGTAACGATAAGCTAGCTACTGCAGGTAAAATGGCAGCTGGTATCGCACATGAGATTCGCAATCCGTTAACGTCAATCCGCGGTTTTTTGCAGGTGCTTGAACGAGATTTAGTTTCGGTGGGACTGGAGAAAGAACAGGTCTATATTCAACTCATGTTGTCGGAGATCGATCGAGTTAATCAATTGGTGAATCAAATGTTGCTGCTGGCTAAACCTGCCGATTTGGTGTTAGAGATCGTCACAGTCAATGAAGTGATTGAGAACATTGCCTCCATTGTCCATTCTGATGCACTGCTGCGTAATATCAATTGCCATTTTAGGTTAGAGCAGACGGCTCGTGTGCGCGTTGACCGTAATCATCTCAAGCAGGTATTGTTGAATCTTGTGAGCAATGCATTGGATGCGATGGAGGACAGTGGAACTGGAACATTAACAATCTCAACCCATGATGATCAGGTGACTCGTGCGGTGCGAATCGATATTTCCGATACGGGGCCTGGAATTCCATCCTACATGATCGATCGGATTTTTGATGCGTTTTTTACGATGAAGGAACATGGTACAGGTCTTGGATTGGCCATTTGCCAACGGCTTGTTACGGAGTTTGGCGGAGAAATTCGCGTACTTTCAAAAGGATTTGGCACTACGTTTTCGGTCATTCTGCCTGCTGTCAAGGAGTGAATACCATGTCCTACGTAGCTTTATACCGAGCGTGGAGACCACAACGCTTTGCAGAGGTTGTAGGGCAGGAACATGTGGTCACGACGTTGCTTCATGCGCTGCAGATGCATCGCGTGGCACATGCCTATTTATTTGCTGGCCCCCGTGGTACAGGAAAGACTAGCTTAGCTAAAATTTTGGCTAAGGCGGTCAACTGTGAACATCCACAAGGGGTAGAACCCTGTAACGTCTGTCAAGCGTGTCAAGGAATTACCTCTGGTGCAGTAATGGATGTTGTTGAGATGGATGCTGCTTCAAATCGTGGGATTGATGAGATCCGTTCCCTGTTGGAACAGGTACGCTATGCCCCGACAGAGGTACAAAAGAAAGTGTACATTATCGACGAAGTGCACATGCTGACTTCTGAAGCATTTAATGCGCTTTTGAAGACGTTAGAAGAACCACCGGACTATTGTCTTTTTGTTTTGGCGACAACTGAGTTGCACAAAGTTCCTCCTACGGTAGCTTCGCGTTGTCAGCGCTTCTCTTTTGGGCGAGTCAAGACAGAACGTGTAGTTGATCGCCTGCGGGAGGTCGCCTTCACCCTCCCTGTTACCATCGAAGATGCAGCGCTCTGGCTTATTGCGAGATTGACTGAAGGTGGATTGCGCGATGCACTGTCTTTGCTTGATCAAGTTTTGGCGTTTTCAGATGATCATATAGGTGTAGAGCAAGTGGCAGAAGTGACCGGTGGAGTTGCTGGTGAAAAAATTGGCCAGTTATGTAGTTGCGTTTTTGCGAGGGATCATGCAGGAGTATTATCGTTGCTCTCGTCCTTTTGGGAACAGGGAGTGGATCCTGTCCAATTGATTATCGAAGTGATGGCATATCTGCGCGATGCCATTTTGCAACGATGTGGGGAAGGCAGTGTAGAAACATTGGATCGTGCTCAATACGATCCTACTTTCGCGGTCGTTATTGCGCGCGCAAAACCAGAGACACTGCTGACTTTCGCTGAACGAATGGGGATCGTGCAAGCGGAATTACGGTTTCAGTCGCAGTCCAGGCTCTATGTAGAAGTAAGTTTGTTATCAGTTGTCGACTACCTGCAGGTACACGGCCAACACGACCAGCATGCTGGGTACATGCGATCTGAGGAACTCCAAGAATTACAACAAGAGTTGCAACGTATTGTAAAGAGAATTGAAATGTTAGAAAGAAAACAGGGGGCGGAACAGCAAGATGCGTCTCGCACGCATCCTCCAGACGAGCCGCGGCATTCTGCTCGTCTGGAGGATGGTGAACAAGTCAGAAAGACAGAAGAGGCTCCCCTACGGAGGTTTGCAAAGCCTCAGTCGCCATCTAGTTCCGTCCATCGTTCGCAACAAGGTAGAGGGGAGAATTCATGGCGCGGGCAGCGGATGAATGACGCGGATCAAAAGTTGCTTGCATCTGTTGAACGGAAATGGCAAACTCTGTTGGAGGAAACGAAAAAGAAAAGTATCCAAACGCGCGCATGGCTGTTAGCTGGACGCCCGGTTGCCCTTTTTGGAACGCAATTAATTATCGCGTTTAAATCTTCTTTACATGCGGAAACAGTGCTGAAGAATCCCCATCGAGAGCTGATTGAAGAGGTGCTGCAAAAGCAAGTGCAGCATCCGTTCGCCATTTCGACTCTTCTTGAAGAAGAGTGGGAGCGTTTGAAATCGCAGGTTGAGACTGGAGATTTAGAACATCCAATAGTAAAAGTGCGTGAGCCGTGGGTTGATAAAGTGATAGAATTACTCGGTGAAGATCGAGTTCATCTCGTTGATGGAGAATAATAGAAGGGGCTGACATCATGAAAAACATGAATCAATTGATGAAACAGGCGAAGAAATTACAAGAAGATATGGGGAAGGCGCAAGAAGAGTTAGGAACGATGAATGTGACGGGAACGGCGAGTGGAGATGCGGTAAGCATTCAGATGAATGGCCATCGCAAAGTGGAGAGTGTGAAAATCAAGCCGGAAGTGGTGGATCCGGAAGATGTAGAGATGCTGGAAGATCTTATTTTAACTGCGTTACATGATGCGAATCAAAAGATTGAAACGCTGATCGAAGAGCAAATGGGCAAATATACGAAGGGATTAAACATCCCTGGTTTGTTTTAATGAATCAGCTTCCGGAACCTATTGAACGCCTCATTGCACAGTTTGAGCGATTGCCTGGGATTGGTCCGAAGTCAGCTCAACGGTTAGCCTTTTATGTAACAACGATGTCAGATGAACATGTGCAGGAATTCGCACAAGCGGTGTTTCGAATCAAAAAGGAACTAACGATTTGTGAAACATGTTGTGTGATTAGTGATCGTAGTCCTTGCCCAGTTTGTGGAGATCCACTGCGTGATCGCAGTGTCATATGTGTTGTACAGGATACAAGGGACATGTTGGCGATTGAACGGATGAATTCTTATGATGGCTTATATCATGTGCTTGGCGGGGCCATTTCACCGATGGATGGGGTCGGACCTGATCAACTTCACTTTCGTGAACTACTGCAAAGAATCGCGGATGAATTGGTGACAGAGATGATTCTTGCCACCAATTCGACTGTAGAAGGCGAAGCAACCGCCATGTACATTGCCCGCTTGGCGCACAGTTTTGAAAATCTTAAAATCACGCGGATCGCACATGGAATTCCTGTAGGCGGAGACTTGGAATTTGCTGATGAAATGACCTTGAAACGCGCTATGGAATTTCGGCGCCCAATTTAAATCCGTCATAAAATCCTTATCGAGCCACTATAATCTACTAACCACGCGGAAAGTAGAGGGGCGACATATGGAAGATGTAGAGGGGTTTTCGGACGAGCAGCGCACGGAACTACTGGATCAGATCGCTCAAGCACATGCAGACTGGCTTTTGGCATTGCAGCAATTCAATAATGCCATGGATGCTAGGGTTATTGATGACGCGATTTATTTATTAAATGCTGCAGAGATGCGTTTTGAAGGGTTGATGCGCATTGCACGGCGTCTGAGAATTGTAGTCAATGTGAGCAGCGGACTAAAATTCCGGTTCTATATGACGGATCGTTTCGACTCCCCACGTGTAAATTCAGCTTTTACACGCGACTCGACTCTTTGAGAGACGAGCGGCTAGGGGAGGCGGTGTACGATGTTAAGCAGTAAGGTGACCTTGTGGATTGCGCTTGGCATCATTGTTTTGCTTATTGTAGTGGCTCGGATTTTGCGCGATCCAATATCTTTTTTTGGCGTATTACTTCGCAATTTAGTTCTGGGAATGATCGGGCTTGCAGCGATTGATTATCTAGGAAAAGGAATAGGAGTCCACGTGCCGTTAAATTTTCAAACCGCGGGCGTGGCGGGTCTGCTAGGATTGCCTGGCGTGGCGGCACTCGCTGTGGTGCAGCACTGGATTCTTTAAATGGAGATCATGGGGCATTACGAGTGAACTAATCGTGCGAGTAATGAACCTACCATCGGCATGCGCAGTAATTCTTCTTGATCCACCGCGCGTAAGAGGACTGCCATTACAATATAGATGGGCCCGCCTAAGGCAAGACTTGCAAGCACCGCACCCAAGGCAAGCAAACGTGAAGTATGAAAGACAGGCATCCAGGTTGTCATGATTTCATAGAGGCGCAAGATTCCATAGGAAAATAAACCCAATACTCCTGTAGCAATCCATGTACGCCATGTTAAGCGCAAAAAGTAAACAGGTAAGCCTGTGGTGCGACGAAGAGCAGACATGTTTAGCAAGGAGGAGATGAAGTAGCCGAGAATACCTGCAACGGCAGCCCCATCAATCCCGAAAAATGGGACAAGCAGCAGATTGAATCCAAGTTTAATCAAAAGTCCCACACCCATATGCCATACGGGTGTATAAAAGCGATCGTATCCTTGTAGGATATAGGTTGAAACTAATTCGATCGCGCTAAAAATACTCATCACACCGGCAAGCGCGATTGCGTCTGTGCCGGTTGTGCTTTTAAAGAGCGCAAGATTGATCGGCAGTGCAAGTATGCTTAACATGACAGCGCCTGGTAGTGTAATAAAACCGGTCATGCGCAGAGTGAGCAGGAGACGGGTTTCTCCAAGTTCGCGATCGTTTCGCGCCATTGCCTCGGTAATCGCAGGCATTACGGAAGCTCCAATCGCGTTTGCAAACGACAATGGCAATTGAATCAGTTTTAAAGCCTCGCCGCTGTAAATCCCATATTGGACGGTGGCTGCAACAATGCTGAGTCCACTTCCTATCAGTTCACGCGGAACGGTCCAGGCATCTACTTGCTGTGATAGAGGAAGTACAAGAGTCCCCATCGCGATCGGAAGTGAATAGAGGAACAGCCGCCATAAAATTGACCGTGCAGGGAGTTTGGGGATTGGTGCACTGCGTGTTTTGCGCAGGCTCTCGCGGCGCGTTTTGATAACCGCTTTGCGTAAAACAACAAATGCCGGAACTGCGCCTGCCACAGCGCCAAAGGTGGCGATGGCCGCGGTGACTCTCGGTCCATATCCTAGTTGAATGACGATGAATGCGCCTGCTAAGATAAATATAACACGGACAATTTGTTCTACTACCTGTGATGTGCCAGAAGGCTGCAAGCGTAAATAACCTTGTAAATATCCACGCATGGCGCTCATGAGCGGGAGTAAAAGAAGAGCGGGAGCCAAGGCGCGAATAGCAGGTAATGCATCATGCTGTAATGATTGTTGCTGATGTGGAATGGTGAATCGGAGGTAGACAGGTCCTAGAAACCACATCATTAGAAATGAAATAAGTCCAAATATAAGCATGGCTCGACCGACAATGCGCAAGGTTGCTGTGGCCTCTCGGTGGCGGCCTCGTGCAGATAAATCGCTAATTGACTTGGAAAGGGCAAGCGGAAACCCAGCAGTCGATAACGTCAGCATGACGGTATAGAGCGGATAGGCCAAATAGTAGAGGCCGTAGGCATAACCGCCAATCATATTTTGAAGTGGAATGATAAAAAGTAGTCCGAGAATTTTTGAAATAAAGACGGCGCTAACCATTGATGAGGCTCCACGCCCAAAACGCCCCTGCGATTCTGAAGGCAAAACACGGCCCCCCCCTTCCTAAGTCCGCATGCACACTGCAGGTAGTATAGCATATGAAGGAAACATTCGACGTGCTGTCGCATACCTTGGCTTCACATGTGAAAGCGAAATAGGACTCTCTCGTATAAAGGCAACCATCGAGAGGTATACTGATTGCTAGGATTGAATAACCAGGGGACAGTGATGAATATGGAGATGAATCGTTCAGTTTGCATGATATGTGAGCGGGAGTGCACAGAAGGAATTCACATCTTGTCGCAATTTATTTGTACAGACTGTGAACAAGACATTTGTCGTACCAATGTTGACGATGACCTCTACGACTACTTTGTTGCTAGATTGCGTGCGTTGTGGGGAGAAATGGTCCGTCTCGATACCGAACGTTCAAATGGATCTACTTTATCTTAAATGTTAGATTACAATAGAATAGTTAGATTACAATAGAATAGAATAGAGTAGAAGGATTCTGCGGTTCCATCGCGAAATTGTATCTAAGGTGAGATAGAATGATCGAACAAAAGGCCATGCCCTTGGTGGAGGCAGTTCATGCGCATCAAGCGCGTGAACGCGTATCGCTTCATGTACCAGGGCATAAGGCAGGACAAGGACTTGCGCAAGAGCTGGCTGCGTATGCACGCCATATGGGACGATTGGATGTCACAGAGTTGCCTGGAGTAGATGATTTACATCATCCGACAGGACCCATTCTTGTCGCACAGAGGTTAGCCGCCGCCGCTTTTGGGGCAGACGAAACATACTTTCTCGTCGGAGGGAGTACAGTTGGCAATCTTGCCGCGATTTTAACTGCGATTCGACCAGGTGATCTCGTTGTGGTCGCTCGCAATGCGCATCAGTCTGTATGGTCTGGACTTGAATTGGCAGGGGCGCAGATCGTGCCAATTTTCCCTGAAATGGATTCAGGGATAGCTGGTCCTGTGACACTCGCAACGGTCGAACAGGCCTTACGCAAGTTTCCAACCTGTAAAGCACTGATTATTACCAGTCCCACGTATTTTGGCACAGCTTCAGAGTTAGCTCCGATCGTGCAACTTGCTCATGCAAAGAACCTCGTAGTGATTGTCGATGAAGCGCATGGAGCCCATCTCGCCTTTCATGCTGAACTTCCGAAATCAGCCGTGCATGTAGGCGCGGATTTGATCGTTCATAGCACGCACAAGATGCTTGGCGCCTTTACGCAGACAGCACTGCTCCACGTAAATGGCTCGCAGGTAGATCGTAGCGCATTGCGAAAATGGTTGCGAATCTTACAGTCGAGTTCACCTTCTTATCTTCTGCTTGCATCGGTCGATAGTGCACGTCAGCAGATGGCGACAGAAGGAGAGCAACTCCTCTCTTGGACGATGACAGCCCTACAAAGCGCGCGCGAGCGTTTGGCAAAGCGTCTTCCAGGCTTGATTGTCGATCCAGTACGAAGAGAGCTTAACGATCCATTTAAATGGGTCCTTGATGCGCATCGCATTCATGTGACAGGGTTTGCGTTGGAGCATTTGTTGCGAGAGCGTTTTGGTATCTATGCGGAGCTGGCAACTGCTCGACACGTGTTGTTCGTATGGACGTATGCATCGTCGCAACGCGACATGGATTTAGTCGTTGAGGCATTATGTGAGGTTGAAAAGGATCTTCCCAAAGCTGATTATCCTATTCTAAACATCATGCAGAGTCGCGAGGTAGCAGAACATCCGATTGCTCTGCACAATCTTGCACAGCGCTTTCCAAGGGAAGTTGAAGGCCCATTGCGCGACGCGATTGGGCATGTGGTCACGGAGGCGCTTACCCCATACCCGCCGGGCATCCCGTATGTATTGCGGGGAGAAGTTTTAACGGTAGAGACGGCACAACTTTTACTGGAATTTTATACAGCAGAGCAAAGAATTGATGGCTTGCTAGATCGCAGTGAACCATGTGTTCGCTACTTTGTAGAAGCGGCAGAACAGAAAGGAGGAGAGGCTGTATCCTGAATCGGGGTGTATTGATCACGTTTGAAGGGATTGACGGATCAGGGAAGAGCACGCAGGTTGATCGACTCTGTGCACGCCTTGCAGCGAATTCGTACTCATTTGTTCGCACACGTGAGCCTGGAGGCACGCCAGTGGGGGATGCCATTCGCAGTGTATTGTTAGATCCAAATTCAGTGATGTCACCTGTCACAGAGACATTTTTATATGCGGCAGCTCGCGCGGAGCATGTGAAACGAATTATCCTCCCGGCGTTAGAAAGTGGTAAAATTGTTGTGTGTGATCGATTCGTTGATGCGAGTATTGCGTATCAAGGTTATGGAATGGCTTCTGCTGATATGACACCAGAGGTGGTACGCGAGATAAACGCACACGCGTTACAAGGGGTATCGCCTGATTTGACGATGATAGTAGATGTCCCAGAGGAAGTGGCAGAACAGCGATTGATGGAACGTAGCGTGCACAGTGGTAAGGATCGAATTGAACAACGGGGTTCCCAGTTTTTTCAACGCGTTCGTGCAGGGTTACGACATATATATGAACAAGAGCAGCACCGAATGAAGTGGATTGATGCGACAGAGTCACCAGAAGTCGTTGAACAAACAATTTGGCGCTTAGTCTCTCAATTGATAAATGGAGTGGAGGGCTCTCCATGCAATTGATCTTTGCGGTGGTTCAAGATAAAGATGTGGCTCGTCTTTCGGAACGACTGGTCAAGGCCGGAATGCGCGCGACGAAGTTGGCCTCAACCGGCGGCTTTCTGCGTGCAGGCAATACAACGTTTATGATTGGAGTCGATGACTCTCGCGTAGAGGAGACCCTTTCGCATATTAAGCAAAGTTGTCGTTCGCGAGATCAGCTCGTAACGCCGCTTACTCCGCTTGGCAATCAGGTGGAGTCATTTGTATCTTATCCGGTATCTGTTCAAGTAGGTGGAGCGACCGTTTTTATTGTGCAGGTTGATCGTTTTGAACAGTTTTGACGATGTGCGGGGGCGTTTTGCGTGAAAATAAAAATGGAACGATCTACTGTGCTTGGTCCCGAACATGCTCCAACGATAATGGGTGGAGCACAAAAAGACTCGTCGGATTTTCAGGCCCAGTTGGTCGCCTCGCAACAGGCTCAGCAAGGACAAGAATGGGATCGATTAATAGAAGTGGTATCTCGACTTGGCGATAGGCTTGTTCAACATCCCTCTGTAGATGCTGCGCAAGCCTATCGTGATGCGGTCATGGAACTTGTACAACGTGCAGTTTATGGTGGATTGGCTGTTCAACAATTGTCTGCGCAAGGGCATATGGGCAAGCAAAAGATCTTTATGCAGATACAGCAAATTGATCAGTATTTTGTGGGAATGATGCATCAGGTGATGCATCATCAACAAGAACCGATGGATTTACTGAAAATTGTTGGGGAAATAAAGGGGCTACTGATTAGTCTTCATTTGTAGGAATGAGGCATTGGATGATGAACAAACATGAAATGGCTATTCGAATGGGGAAGCTGTATGACATCCATCGATTAGGACACGCCTATCTGTTACTTGGCGAACATCCGTCGTTTCTTGTAGAGACTGTACAGTTGATTACTGAGGTACTTTTTTGCAAAAAAGCGCTTGTACACGGAGAGGCCTGTCATCAATGCGACGAGTGTATTCGGATAGCTTCAGGAAACCATCTTGGAATCTCGTGGCTAAAACCAGATGGCGCCTCTCTGAAGATTGCACAGATGCGTGCAGCATGGTCTGCAGATACGCGCAAGGAAAATGGTGTAAAATTACGCGTGATTGTTGTTGAAGATGCCCACAAATTAACGCCTGAAGCTACGAATGCAATTTTAAAATGGGTTGAAGAACCGGGAGAAAATCGCCTATTTCTTTTTTTAACGATATCTTTGTCCGCAATTTTACCTACGTTACGTTCGCGATGTGCTATTTTGCGAATGGATCATCGGGGGATGGAAACGCCACAGGAGGCTCGTGACCCACTTCTCTCACTTTGGGAAGAGGTGGACAAAGAGACTGATGACGAAAAGAACATGCTGAAGTTTGCTGACACAGTGGCTCTAGTGCTAAAATTGGGACAATCTATAGCCAAACAAGATCCTCATGCGTGGCATTTCATTGCTGAAAGATTCGCGAAAATGAATTACTCGACAGCACAGGCGAATGTGATTGTCGATCTGTTTAGTGCCTATTTTCGCGATCTCATAGCTGTAGCCTGTTCACTGCCAGTCTCCTATTACACCGCTCATAGTGAGCAGTTGCAGAAAGTGGCGCAGGCGAGCCAAGTGGATCGATATGCGCGGATTGCTTTAGAGATGAGCACCCTGCGTAGACGATTAGCAAGTCACGTCCAGATAGTGACCGCTTTGGAAGCAGTATTTATTCGGGTTCAAAGGGAACCGGCGTGACGCTTGTGAGTGGGGGAGTGAGCTCATGATCGATAAACAGGCGATGTTGCGGCAGATTGAGCAACTGCAAGATCGAATCGGGGAGTTCTATCAGGAACTTGGAGAATTAAAGCTGTTAGTTAGCGATTTGATGGAAGAAAACGGGCAACTGGCCCTGGAGAATGTAAACCTGCGAGAGCGGGCCAGACTTTATGCAGAAGAGAAGACACCGGTGCATGGAGAAGCGGCTCGGTATCTAGGACAATTGTATGAAGATGGATTTCACATTTGTAACGTCAATTATGGAAGTCTACGCAAGGGAGAATGTCTGTTTTGCCTACAAAGTTTACAGCGCGTTTGATGTGCTATTTTGCGACGAGGGTTGGGCTGTGATGAGTAGAGAGAATGATGTCGATTCTGGCACCTTGTATCTTGTCCCGACTCCAATTGGCAATCTAGAAGATATTACACTTCGCGCATTGCGCATATTGCAAGAAGTGGACTTTATCGCTGCAGAAGATACGCGCCACTCCAGAAAGTTACTTACACATTTTTCTATTCATCCCAAAAAGCTGTTTTCGTATCATGAACATAATGTGCGAACGGCCGGAGAGACCATTGTAGAGCTTCTACGAATGGGGCATTCAGGAGCGCTCATTTCCGATGCGGGGATGCCTGGTATTTCTGATCCTGGATTTGATCTCATCACACAGATGATTGAGGCAAAATTGCCTTATGTTGTTTTGCCAGGTCCAAGTGCGGTGATTACAGCTATAGTAGGTTCAGGGTTATCTACAGCACGTTTTTCTTTTCACGGCTTTTTACCACGTGACCGAAAGAATCGACGCGAGACTATCGAGCGACTAGTCAGTCGTAAGGAGACGTTGGTTTTTTACGAAGCGCCACATCGTATAGAGAAATTGCTCGAAGATTTATATGAAGGATTTGGCGACTGCCCGGTCGTGATTGCGAAAGAGTTGACAAAACGTCATGAACAGTATGTGCGAGGGCGTTTATCTGAACATGAACACCTGCTCCCTGAAGAGCTGAGAAGGGGAGAGATGGTTGTTCTGGTCGACGTCGATTCGCAGTGGAGCAATCGATTTCCTGTAGGACAAGATCATATTGTTGGTAGATTGCAGTTATCCATTGTGGATCATGTGAGTGAGTTGATGGCGGAAGGTTTATCGAAGAAGGACGCCATGCGGGAAGTGGCAAAAGCCCGCAGCATATCGCGACGGGACGTTTACCAGATGATATTGGAAGATAAGGCGTGAATGTGTAAGAGTGTCGGATATCCTTATTGGTGTTGTTGTCCCATTTCTGCAATGCAACTTGGGCAAATATTTTTACCTTTGAAGTGAATGATTTGATCAGCTTGACCACAGAAGATGCAGGCTGGCTCGTATTTTTTCAAAACAATACGATCCCCATCTACATAGATTTCTAGGGCGTCTTTTTCTCCAATACCTAAGGTGCGGCGCAGTTCAATCGGAATGACGACACGCCCTAATTCGTCGACCTTGCGCACAATGCCTGTGGATTTCATCATCGTGAGTTTTCCTCCTCGTATCACATAAGTAAATGAAGTGAGAGTTAGCACACTCTACAAACGCTGCAAAAATTCACAACCTTGCGGGAATTATTAAGTTTTACCCACTTATTTACTAGTGAAAGTCTACCACTTCGTCCATAGAGATGCAATAGTTTTTTTACTAATTTGAGCTAAACATGAATTGTTGGATGGAACTCACCTGCTTGCTTCGGCATACAATGGTTCGATGCCGCCAGGATAGCAGGAGGGACATGGAGTGCCAGAATTCATTTCACTCATCACCCTATGTGTAAAGGAAACGGTGTCACTCGTTTCCTACGTGAAAAATCAGGCCTTTCCGCAACCGCTTAATGAACGTGAAGAAAAAGAATGCCTACAAAGGTTACAACAGGGGGATGAAGCGGCCTACAACCGCTTAATTGAACATAATTTACGGCTTGTAGCTTATATTGCAAAAAAGTTTCGAGATTCAGGTGTGGATGAAGATGATATGATTTCACTTGGCACGATTGGTTTGATTAAGGCTGTGAAGAGTTTTCGACAAGATGCTGGAACAAAGTTTGCTACGTATGCCGCGCGGTGCATTGAAAATGAGATGCTCATGCATTTACGTTCGCGAAAAAAGTCGAGTCGCGATATTTCAATGGATGAATCCATTGGTACGGACAAAGAGGGCAATGATCTGACGTTGCGTGATGTCCTTGGTTCCGATTCAGATGAACTGGAGCAATTTGTCGGCGAACGATTAGAAGAAGAACGGTTGCGATCGTTTTTACCTATTTTAGATGCACGCGAACGTAAGGTCGTTTGTCTACGCTATGGATTGATCGACGGCATAGAGTGGACGCAAAACCAAATTGCAGAACAGATGGGCATCTCTCGATCTTATGTGTCGCGAATTGAGGCTCGGGCATTAACGAAATTGCAGCATGCACTCTATCCTCGACCTAAACGTGTTCCACAATCGTTTCGAACGACACGTCAGCCTCGTTAAAACGGGTTCGAAGATGGGGATTCGTTTATGGGTGTGGATTCCATTTAAGGATTGAGTTTCCATTTTCCCAGAGGGATTCACCCTATGATCTTTTTTCGTAGTTCGCTGTTCGTTGAGCCCAGTGTGAGCGCGGGTTGTTTACCCTCGAAAAATAACTTTTCCCCATCCACTGGCGTATAAAGTCTTATAAAACAAGGCTGAATTTTCGTGAAGTCGTAGTTTGAGCAGGGGATCAATCAGTATGCGTGACCGCCAGAGGCACGAATTTGCTCAAAAAGGGTCTTTGAAAGGTTTCGTTTCTGAAAAAATGAGGACAGCGCAAAATGCTCCTATCAGAGTCTGTTCAAAAAGGGTTGAGGTAAGATGTAAGCAGGGGTTTGGTGAAGTCTGGACATGCGCGCGGAGTGTACGATAGGTGGTACATGAGCACGCATGTCCAGCACAAGCCGAAGCCCTGCGCCGCAGAGTTCTCGACCCTTTTTGAACAACCTCTATCAATGTAAATTGACAGTAGATCCTTTTTACTGATACCATGTTCGACAAGAAACATTTGGTCATTCAAGGGATGAACGCAGTGTCATGGGCGTTTAGATTGCTTGGTGAAAACGGAGGATTACTCACGTGAGCGAACGTACATTTTATATCACCACCCCTATTTATTATCCGAATGATAAGTTGCATATTGGTCATGCGTACACTACCACGATTGCAGATACGTTAGCTCGTTATAAACGCCTTCAAGGATATGCTGTGTGGTATCTCACTGGGACGGACGAGCATGGTCAAAAATTGCAACGCAAAGCGGAGGAAGCAGGGAAAGATCCACAGACTTATATTGACGGGATCGTTGGTTGGATTCAGGCTTTGTGGGGACGGTTAGACATTTCGTATGACGATTTTATTCGTACGACTGAACCACGCCATAAGACGATGGTACAAAAGATTTTCGCTCGCCTTGTTGAACAGGGAGATATTTATCTGGGGGAATATGAGGGTTGGTACTGCACACCATGCGAGTCTTTTTGGACAGAGCGGCAACTAAAGGATGGGTTCTGTCCAGATTGTGGTAGGCCGGTTGAGCTTGTTCGTGAACCAAGTTACTTTTTTCGCATGGGTAAGTACGCTGATCGACTCGTCGCTTATTATGAGGAGCATCCGGATTTTATTTTGCCCGAGTCGCGAAAGCATGAGATGTTGAATAATTTTCTGCGTCCAGGACTCGAAGATTTGTGCGTATCGCGAACGAGTTTTAGCTGGGGGATCCCTGTTGCAGATGATCCTTTACATGTGGTCTATGTTTGGTTAGATGCGTTAACTAATTATGTTTCAGCACTTGGTTATCTGTCGGATGATCCTGCATTGCAGCAACGTTTTGCTCGTTTTTGGCCAGCGAATGTTCATGTGATGGCGAAGGAAATCGCGCGCTTCCATACAATCTATTGGCCTATCTTTCTTATGGCCTTAGATCTGCCGCTTCCAAAACAAGTAGTGGCACATGGCTGGTTATTGATGAAGGATGGGAAAATGTCCAAGTCTAAGGGCAATGTGATCGATCCGAATATTCTCATAGACCGCTATGGTTCTGATGCTCTCCGTTACTTTTTAATGCGAGAAATTCCGTTTGGACAAGATGGGGTATTCACGCCTGAAGCGCTTATGGAGAGATTAAATTTTGATCTGGCGAATGATCTTGGCAATTTACTTCATCGTTCATTGTCGATGTTAGGGCAGTTTTGTGATGGTGTAATTCCTGAGAGTCGTCAACCAACTTCGCTTGAAACGGAGTTTGCACAGCTTGCATATGAATCGGCACTACAAGTGGAGGATGCACTTGATCGCTATGACTTTGCAGGGGCACTTTCTGCCGTGTGGAACATTGTCCGAAGAGGGAATCGGTATATTGATGAGACGGCGCCTTGGGCATTGGCGAAAAAGGGCGATACAGAACGGCTTGGGACGGTACTCTACACCACATTTGAGGGTTTGCGCATCGTGAGTGTATTGCTGCAGCCGTTTATGCCAAAGACATCACCAAAAATGTGGGATCAGATGGGCATTGAAGCTGGGGAGTTGACGACGTGGGAGAGTGCGAAAGTATTCGGGAAGTTGTCGAGTGGCACCCTTTGCAAAAAGGGTGACCCGATCTTTCCTCGTCTTGATGTGAAGGAGGAGATAGAAGCTTTGGATCGAATCATGGAAGAGCAAAAAGGGTATGAAACAAAGGAATCAATGGGAGTACAGGAGCAAGCTGTCGTTAAACCTGTCGATAACTCTGAGGAGACTGGTGTCGTTCATTTTATCCAAATTGATGATTTTGCAAAAGTAGATTTGCGTGTAGCGCAAGTGGTTCATGCGGAAGCAGTGCCAAAAGCAGACAAACTACTCAAGTTGCAGCTTGATCTAGGAACAGAACAACGCCAGGTTGTATCAGGTATTGCCAAACACTATGCACCAGAACAACTGATCGGGCAAAAGGTGATTCTCGTAGCAAATTTGAAACCTGTGAAACTGCGTGGGGTTGCTTCAGATGGGATGATTTTGGCCGCATCGTCCGGCGACCAACTCGTACTTGCTACAGTTTCCGGTGAGATTCCATTGGGGGCAAAGGTAAAGTGACATTGTCGTTGTTTGATACACATACGCACCTTAATGACGCAGATCTCTTGGCGCGAACAGAAGAACTCTTGGTGCGCGCGCAAGAGGCTGGAGTGCTTCGTCTCGTGGTTCCAGGGTATGACCGAGAATCATCGCTAAGGGCAATGGATTTGGCGTCGCGTTATGAGTCTGTATATGCGGTGGTCGGTTATCATCCACAGGATGCAAGAGCGGTCAAGGAACAAGATTTTGCTGATCTTGAGAGATGGATAAACGATGCGAAAGTGGTTGGTATCGGAGAAATCGGGCTAGATTACCATTATGATGATACACCGCGTGAGATACAGGCAGACGTATTTCGGCGCCAGATTGCGATCGCTAAACGCGTGAAAAAACCAATTGTAATTCACGATCGAGATGCCCATGGCGATATAGTAAACATCTTGAGGGAAGAAAATGCAAAGGAAATTGGTGGGATCATGCACTGCTTCTCAGGGAGTGTAGAGATGGCCATAGACTGTTTAAACTTAAATTTCTATATCTCCTTTGCCGGACCTGTCACATTTAAAAATGCGTTGCGACCACAGGAGGTGGCTCTGAACATCCCGCTAGATCGGTTGTTAGTTGAAACAGACGCCCCTTATCTAACGCCAGTGCCGCATCGTGGCAAGCAAAATGAACCAGCAAATGTGCGCTTGGTGGCAGAGAAGTTGGCTCAACTGCGCGGGATTTCGGTGAATGAGTTGGCGCAGGTGACCTATGAGAATGCAAATCGCATATTTGGTATTAAGGGATGAATACGATGCAGGTGAAGGAAGTCATCATTGTAGAGGGAACGCATGATCGCGATCGAATTATGCAGGCAGTTTCTGCAGACGTGCTTGTGACGGGTGGTTCGCATATTGCAAAGGATGTATTTGATCGAATTGAGCGAGTGGCTAAGGAACGCGGGATTATTGTATTAACTGATCCCGATTTTGCCGGCAATCACATTCGAAGGATGATCACACAACGGTTTCCTCATGCGAAGCACGCGTATATTGAACGTGCAAAGGCAATGAGAAAAGGCGATATCGGTGTTGAAAATGCACCGCCGCAAGCGATCATAGAGGCTCTACAAAAAGTACGTACCGTATGGGAACGGCCTGGTCAGATCGTTTCTTGGAGCGAACTGCAAAACGAGGGCTTCGTGGGAAGTTCACAGGCGGCTCAACGTCGTGAACGTCTTGGGGCTATTTTGCACATTGGGTACGCGAATGCAAAAACCTTCTTTCATCGGTTGAATACACTTAGTGTATCTCGCGCTGAATTTGATGCGGCATTGGCACGATTGGAAGTGGAGGAGAGGCATTGAAACAGCGGCTGTATCAGCCCCGTGTTGTGGGAGATCTACTGAAGAGACATGGGTTTGCAATGAAGAAGGGATTAGGACAGAACTTTCTCATCGATGCGCACGTGCTCGGCGAAATTGTAGATGCAGCATTAGAAGGAGTTTCGCCAGTTGGTGAGAAGATCGCTGTAGAGGTCGGTCCAGGTATAGGGACCCTTACCCAGGCGTTGATTGAGGGCGGCTTTGATCGGGTCATTGCAATTGAGAAGGATAGGAGATTACAACCTCTTCTACTGGAAACGCTCGGAGAGTACAAAAACATTGATGTGCATTATGCAGATGCCTTGCAATTTGACTTCACATCCCTTTTACAAGGGATTGCACAAGATGCGACTGTCCGTTTTGCAGCGAATTTACCTTACTACATTACGACTCCTCTTTTGATGCACCTGTTGGAGAGCCGATTCCCTTTTTCACACTTGGTGGTTATGGTGCAAAAGGAAGTGGCTGAGCGAATGGTTGCAAAACCTGGGGGAAAAGACTATGGTGCTTTGAGTGTTGCTGTGCAATACTATTCACAAGCGAAATTAGTGATGATCGTACCTGGAACCTGTTTTATGCCCAAACCAGATGTTGAGTCTGCAGTTGTTTCTTTACAGAGGGTGAATCATGGATATGATTGTGATCAGGCCATGCTATTTCGCGTTGTGCGAGGCGCATTTGCTAAACGTAGAAAAACGCTAGAGAATACGTTAGCGATGGAGTTTGGGCTAACCAAGCCAATTGTGCGCGCTTGGTTAGAAAGTGCGGGGATTGAAGGGATTCGTCGCGGGGAGACGCTAAGTCTTGATGAGTTTGCGGTGCTTACCGATCGCTTTGAACAGTTTGTCTCTTCATTCGATAGGAAGGTGACAACAGATGAAATTCATGAGTCCGACGAAAGGCAGTATGACGATTGAAGAAGTAGCTCTCGACATGAGTCAATATCTTGCAGAAAGACCGGAAGCTAAGTATCGATTGATCGTTGGCTCAGATTCACAACCACATGTTGCGCGCCAGTCCACTTTGTTTGTAACGGCCATCGTTATTCACAGGGTAGGGAAAGGCGCGCGTTTTTATATTTTGAAGCGTCCCTATAAACGCCCCATCCGTTTGCGCCAACGTATTTTTATGGAGGCTTCCATGGCACTTGAAGTGGTTCATGAGTTAGAACAAGTCCTCAGTCAATATCACGTTGTATTACCTATTGAGGTTCATCTTGATATTGGAGAAGAGGGGGAGACAAAGGCATTGATCAAGGAACTGGTGGGTTGGGTTACGCAAAGCGGATATTTGCCTAAGATTAAGCCTGAGTCATTTGGCGCCTCTAAGGTTGCAGATCGCTATAGCAAGTCTGAATGATGATCAGGCCGATTCACGAATCTCCGCTTCTGTACATAAGATACCGTCAAAGGATGTTGATGAAGGAGGCGGTTCTGTGTGTGGAAAGTAGGAGATTTAGTTGTCCGTCCTTCTTACGGTCGAGATATTTGTTTTGTTATCGTTGGAGTCGACGCAAAGGCTGGTGTAGCGATTTTAAAAGGTCTTGATTTGCGTTTGATTGCAGATGCGCCTTTTGAGGATTTGGCGGCATTGACAGAAACGGATTGGAAGTCCTATCAGGTGGCACAAGCGAAACTGGAGCATGAGACATTGCGTCTTGTGCAACTGCGTCGACAGGTGGAAAAAGACAAATTGGGATATCGCTCAGAGAAGAGAAGACAGGGTCATGATTTTTTTGAATTGCCCGGCCGCGTACTGCATTTGGATGGCGATGGCGTCTATTTAGAAAAATGTTTGGATGTTTATCGTCATTTGGGAATTCGCGCGGTCGGGAAAAACATCCCAGAGGCACGCATGGCAGATGTCATGCATCAATTGTTAACTGAATACGATCCGGATATTTTAATTATTACAGGACATGATAGTGTTTTGCGTAGCGCTAAGGGGGAAGATGCGTTGCGCCTTGATAATTATCGTAATTCGGATCATTTCATTCGGGCCGTTAAAGCTGCTCGCAAGTTTGAGCGAAGCCTAGATGAGTTAATTATATTTGCTGGTGCGTGTCAATCGCACTATGAGGCATTGCTGGAATCCGGGGCGAATTTTGCAAGTTCACCTGAGCGGATTTTAATTCACGCGTTAGACCCAGTATTTCTCGCGGAACAAATTGCCTATACCCCAATAAATGAAACCATTGATATTTTCCGAGTCGTCAAATCGACGATTACGGGTACGGAAGGTTTAGGCGGCATTGAGTCACGCGGTAAGTATCGAGTTGGATTGCCGCGATCTCGCTACTGACTCCTAAGAGTCTATTTGAATGGGTATTCTAAAAAATCTGGGTTGATTAGATGATTGACAAAGAAAAACATTGACTGATATAATATTCAGCCGCGTTTGACACAACGAAGGAGGATGTGCTATACTTTCGTTGTGAAAAGAGGTGGAGTGTGTGGCTGCAAAGAACGCTTTGAACGATATTAAGCGAAACTTGGAAGGGCTTGTAGGAGAGAAGATTCTTCTGCGCGCAAATGGCGGTCGGAGGAAAACGGTTGAACGTACGGGCATCTTAGAGGAAACATACCCATCTGTGTTTATTGTAAAGTTGGATCAAGCAGAAAATTCATTTAAGCGCGTATCGTATAGCTACGCTGACATTTTGACAGAAACGGTAGAACTGAGTGTGTATCGTGGCGATGCACCAGTTGTGATTTCGGATTTTGACGAATAACTATACTTTTATAAAATGTAATAACTAAAAGAGCCTGTTCAAAAAGGGTTGAGGTAAGATGCAAGCAGGGGTTTGGTGAAGTCTGGACATGCGCGCGGAGTGTACGATAGGTGGTACATGAGCACGCATGTCCAGCACAAGCCGAAGCCCTGCGCCGCAGAGTACTCGACCCTTTTTGATCAACCTCTAAAAGCCCCTTATGCGAGAATGTTCTTCGCTTAAGGGGCTTTTATTTTTAGAAAGATCGCATATGCAAGTACATGACGGGAAAGCTAGGTTTGGACGCAGGATTCAAAGGGGGTAAAACTACATGGGGCGCAGGCGTGGAGTGATGTCCGAGCAATTCAAATACGAACTCGCAAAGGATCTGGGCTTTTATCCCACTCTTCAAAAAGAGGGATGGGGCGGCATTACCACCAGGGATGCTGGAAACATGGTCAAGCGGGCTATTGAAATTGCAGAACAGTCGCTCGCAGTTCGCGAAGACCGGTAGTTAAACCTGGAGATGAGCGACCGGGACGACTGGTTGATCCAGTCGTCTCTCTGTATAAAGAACGATAAAAAGGTAATTATATGCAGTGAATGGGGGCGAAGAATGAGCGAGCAACGTGGCGCTCTTGTGATTATTGGGGGGGCCGAGGACAAGCGTGGGGGCATGGTAATTTTACGTGAGTTTATTCGGTTAGCAGGTGGAACGCATGCTCGTATCGTTGTGATGACGGTAGCTACAGAACTCCCCCTTGAAGTGGGAGCGGACTATATCGACGTGTTTGAAAAGATTGGCGTCGAAGATGTTCGTACGTTTGATGTTTCTTCGAGAGAGGCTGCCGACCGCGATAGTGCATGTAGAGCCATTGAGAGAGCTACGGGTGTGTTTTTTACTGGCGGGGAACAGCTTCGTATCACAAAATTACTAGGTGGCACAAAAGTGGACTCTGCTTTGCAAACTGCGCATGAACGGGGTGTGATCCTCGCAGGTACCAGTGCAGGAGCCTCTATGATGAGCAGCACCATGATTGTCGAAGGGGCAGGGGATACTAACCCCCGTATCGGGATTGTACAAATGGCTCCAGGAATGGAGTTTATCGACGGGGTCGTAATTGATCAACATTTTGCGCAGCGTGGTCGATTAGGCCGTTTATTATCTGCTGTTGCGCAATACCCACATCATTTAGGATTAGGCATTGATGAAGATACGGCTGTAATTGTTAGAGGGACTGAGTTTGAAGTGATTGGAAAAGGTGCGGTATCTGTTGTCGATGCGGGATCTCTGTCCTTTTCTAACTTGGGCGAATTAGAAAATAACGACGCATTAGCGTTGTGCGGTATAAAACTTCATATTTTACCTGCGGGGTATCAATTTTCTTTGCGTGAGCGCAAACCGAATTTAGAACGCCTTACGAGGAGTGGAGATAAGTGAAAGTCGTCCACCTACGGGCGATCCATGGCCCGAACGTATACATTTACAAGCCCATTCTGATTATGAGGCTTGATTTGGAAGAGTACACGGATCGGGAAAGTTACGAATTCCCCGAGTTAACACCGCGACTGCTTCAAATGTGTCCAGGGCTCTACGAACATCATTGTGGAATGGGTCGACCCGCGGGATTTGTAGAACGTTTATACGGGGGCACGTATTTAGGTCATGTGATTGAACATGTGACGCTCGAACTGTTAACACAAGTTGGTTATAAGGCGAACTTTGGAAAGACGCGTAACGCAGGGCAAGCTGGCGTCTATGATGTAATCATTGAGTTTGAAACAGAGGAACCTACACGATATGTGTTGACTGAAGCGGTAAAGTTGGTAGAGGCCTGTGTTAAAGGAGCGGATTTTCCGTTGCAAGAGGTGCTTGAAGAAGCGAAACGCTTGCGCGGAATCTATGATTTAGGGCCGAGTACAGAGGCGATTGTGCGTGCTGCACAGCGGCGCAATATTCCTGTTCGGCGTTTGACGCGCAGTTTGGTCAGGCTTGGGACTGGGCGTTATCGTAAATTTGTGCAAGCCACGATGACACATCATACATCAGGGATAGCGGTCGATATCGCCAGCGATAAAGCACTGACTAAGCAATTGCTTAGTCAAGCGGGGATCCGTGTACCACAAGGAGCAGTAGTGGGCACGCTGGAGGAAGCAAAGCGCATTTTCCATGAACTAAACACCCCAATTGTCATAAAGCCATTTGATGGATGTCAGGGACGGGGTGTTTCGACGAATATTTCTAATGAGGCAATGCTCGAGAATGCATTTGTATTCGCGACAAAATTTTCTCCCTCTGTGATCGTAGAAGAATACGCGCGGGGCAAGCAGTATCGGTTGCTCGTTGTTGGGGAGCGGTTGGTGGCTGCGGCAGAGCGTATTCCAGCTCACGTGATTGGCGATGGCAAACACACAGTAGAGGCACTCATTGCTCAGATCAATTCACACCCTGAACGAGGAAATGACCATGAAAAACCGTTGACCAAAATCGCCGTGGACGAGGTGGTGCAACGTTATTTGGCGTTGCAAAAATGGACGCTGCACGATATTCCTGCTGCTGGAGAAATGGTCTTATTGCGCGATAGTGCTAATTTAAGTACAGGCGGCATCGCAGTCGACTGTACGGAGGTGATACATCCTTGCTTTTCGTCGCTTGCTGTGCGCGCTGCGCGAACCATTGGCCTCGATGTTTGTGGAGTTGATCTCATTGCGCCAGATATTCAGAATCCGGAGAATGCGGCAGAGGCAGTTGTCATTGAAGTGAATGCTGCACCTGGTATTCGCATGCATCATTATCCAAGTGTTGGTACCCCTCATGATGTGGGAGCCGCGATTGTAGAATCTCTATATCCTAAAGGAGCCACCGCGCGGATCCCGATTGTCAGTATCACAGGGACAAATGGGAAGACGACCACGACGCGTATGATTCGCCATATTCTTCGTCTTTCCGGGTACAATGTAGGGATGACGTCAACCGAAGGCGTTTTTATTGGAGAAGAGAAGGTGTTGTCAGGAGACACGACGGGTCCGCAAAGTGCCGAAGTTGTTCTATCTGATCCAACCGTGGATATCGCTGTGCTAGAAACTGCGCGCGGTGGAATCATGCGCAGTGGTCTCGCATACGATGTTGCGGATGTTGGTATTGTGACAAATATCGCATTAGATCATATTGGGCAAGATGGGTTGAAAACAGTAGACGATCTTATCAATGTAAAGGCTCTTGTTGCTGAGTGTGTCCGAAAATCAGATGGTGTAGCGGTTCTTTCAGCGGATGATCCTGCTCTCGTGCAATTGGCGCAAAAACTCAAACATCCTGTCATCTATATTAGTACAACAAGGTCAAATCCAATCGTGACGCGTCATCTCGCTCGTGGTGGAACGGCGTTTTACGTGTGTGACGGCTGGATGATTGAAGCGGCTGGTGCGCTCGAATGGAAAATTGTTCGCGTTGAGGAGCTTCCGATTACACTACATGGAGCTGCTTTATTTCATGTCGCCAATGCGTTATGTGCAATCGCTGCTGCTCGCCATCTCAATGTTTCTCGCAAGCGTTGCGCAATGGCTCTTACTCAATTTCGCTCCGATCTGCACAATCCAGGTCGCATCAATATTTTTCGTCTTCCTTCTGGGACGCATGTCATTTCAGATTATGGTCATAACCCAGATGGAATTCGCGTGGTAGGGGAAATGGTGCAACGCTTAGCTTCCAGAAAAATCCCTGCTGTGATTGGTTTTCCAGGAGATCGCGATACGACTGTTTTGCTTGAGTCAGCGCGTATGGCAGCTCAGTATTTTGAACCACTTTTTGTAAAAGAGGACGGCGATAAACGAGGACGTGAACCAGGTGAAGTGGCTGCATTATTGGCGAATGAAATTAGAAAAGCATCACCTGAGTCGTGCGTCTATGTAGAATTAAATGAACTTGATGCACTTCGTCAAGCTCTCGGTAAGCATGTGGATGAACCGCTTCTTTTGATGTTCCATGAGAATCTTGAACCGATACGTGAATTTTTATTTGAACTTGGGGCGCAGGAGGTTTACACATTACCTGAACTAAAACGGGTTGCGGCCATTTCTGCGATGTAAAAAATACCTAAAGAGCCTGTTCAAAAAGGGTTGAGGTAAGATGCAAGCAGGGGTTTGGTGAAGTCTGGACATGCGCGCGGAGTGTACGATAGGTGGTACATGAGCACGCATGTCCAGCACAAGCCGAAGCTCTGCGCCGCAGAGTTTTCGACCCTTTTTGAACAACCTCCTAAAGGCAGGAGAACTCCTTCAATGCTCTGCGGCTAACGCAGGGCATTTCGTGTTATAGTATTCTAGGGGCGATTGTGCGATGATATTTGAAAAGGCCCGTGCCAAAATCAACTTGACCCTCGATGTGCTTGCAAAGCGTCCAGATGGATATCACGAAGTAGAGATGGTCATGCAAACGGTCGACTTTTGTGATTATATTTCTCTGACTCCGCGCAATGACGAGCAGATTATCATTCGGTCGAGTGTTCCTTATATTCCGCTTGATGAACGCAATTTAGCATACAAGGCGGCAGATGCGTTGCGCAAGCGATTAGGTATTTGGCGTGGTGTAGAGATTGATATAGATAAGCGAATCCCAGTAGCGGCAGGACTTGCAGGCGGATCGACGGATGCGGCGGCCGTTTTACGCGGTCTGAATCATTTGTGGCATTTGCAGCTATCACTAAAAGACCTCAGCCGAATTGGGGAGGATGTTGGTTCCGATGTGCCATTTTGCATTTACGGAGGGACCGCGGTTGTGCGTGGTCGTGGGGAGATCGTCGAACCCGTAGCGTTCCGACCTGCTTATTGGGTTGTGCTTGCAAAGCCTCCGGTGGCCGTGTCTACGGCAGAGATTTATCATGCGTTAGATGTTTCGGCCATCAGGCACCATCCCCATGCTCGAGAAATGATCGCGGCGCTTAGAAGTGAAGATGTTCAGGCTGTCGCAGATGTAGCTGGGAATGTGTTAGAGCCTGTATGTTCATTGTTATATGCGGAAACTGCAAAAGTGAAGGATCAACTCATTCGACTAGGGTCACAGGTGACGCTCATGTCCGGAAGTGGTCCTACTGTATTCGGATTGTTTGAGCGAGAACAACGTGCGCGGCGTGTGTACAATACATTACGAACAAACCTTAAAGAAGTATACTTGTGTCAAACTTGTTAATTGCGATGCATTCTGCTGAATGGTTGCGAGACATTCAGTCAGAGTGCTATAGTCGATTCGTTACTGTGTAAGATGTCAGTATGAAGTTGGACAGGGGGAGAGCGGACATGCGCAGAAGTGAACGGATTGTGCGACTGACACGTACGCTCATGAATCACCCCGGAGAACCGCTTTCTTTAACGGATATGGCTGATCAGCTTGATGCGGCTAAGTCTTCCTTAAGCGAGGATCTGGCGATCATCAGGGAAGTGATGGATGAAGACGGTGAGGGGACGTTGCGCACTCAAATGGGGGCGGCTGGTGGGGTTCTCTTTGAAGTAAACGTCGCGTGGGCAAAGGCTAGAGAGTTTCTCGAACGTGCAATTGTACGTTTAAGTCAAGGGGAACGCATTTTACCTGGCGGATATCTGTACATGAGTGACCTCTTGGCTGAACCGGATGTCTTGCGAATGGTTGGGAAAATGTTTGCGAAGATCTTCTCACCGATGGCTCCTGATCTCGTGTTGACGGTTGAGACAAAGGGGATTCCGTTAACAGTGATGACGGCTCAGTATCTTCATCGACCGTTTGTTATTGCGCGCAGAGATCATCGAGTGACAGAGGGATCGTCTGTTAGTGTTAACTATGTATCTGGATCTGATCGTCGCATTCAAACGATGTCGTTATCTAAGCGGTCCATCAAGCAAGGAGCCCGGGTCTTGATTATCGATGATTTTATGAAGGCGGGTGGAACGGTTAAAGCGATGAGTGCCTTGTTAAATGAGTTTGAAGCAAATGTCGTCGGAACTGGAGTGTTTATGGAGACGGCGGAGCCAGAAGGAAAACTCGTGTCAAACTATGTGTCATTGCTAACACTGTCCCAGGTGGATGAGATGAGGCAACGCGTGATGATTGAACCGGGGAATTATTTAAAGGAATCTACGTAAGTGAGTTGTGACCCCTTTATCTATGTGGGAATGAAAAAGGAGACGATGGATAATGAAAGAATTACAAGTGATTCACACCGATCGTGCACCAGCGGCTATTGGTCCCTATGCGCAGGCAATTAAGGTGGGAAATACAGTTTATACCTCAGGTCAAATCCCACTCTCTGCTGAAGGGGAACTTGTCACGGGAGATGCAGCGGAGCAAACGCATCAAGTTTTCGAAAATCTGAGAGCAGTACTTGCAGCGGCAGGAACATCACTGAACCGAGTGGTTAAAACGACAGTTTTTGTAAGCGATTTAAATGACTTTGGCGTTGTGAATGATGTGTATGCAGAAGCGTTTGGATTACATCAACCCGCGCGCTCTACTGTGCAAGTGGCACGTTTACCGCGCGATGTAAAAGTAGAAATTGAAGTGATCGCCCAGTTAGACGAATGAAAATGTGTATGTCTTTGTTAAATTCTAAACTTTTCGGCTTGCATAAGCAGGAATTAGAAAAGTAATGTGGAATAACTCTGTCAGATACAAGATGTGGGATTGTGATCAGATTGCGACATGTGCGTACATTGATCCAATAACCGATGAGAATTCTGCGGGGTGATAAGGGTGCAGATTACAGATGTAAGGGTACGCAGAGTTTCTGCGGAAGGAAGGATGAAGGCAATTGCCTCCATCACATTTGACGATGAGTTTGTCATTCATGACATCCGCGTCATCGACGGAAATGCAGGTATGTTTGTTGCTATGCCAAGCAAGAGAACTCCAGATGGAGATTTTAGAGATATCGCTCACCCGATCTCTTCAGCGGTGAGACAAAGAATTCAAGATGCTATATTAGATCAATATAATCGTTTAGATGAACCGAATTCCACCGCAGTTGTAGGGGAGTAAGTGACAAAATGAAAATGAATGCAGTGAGCCGCTACCTTTGTGCTTGTGAGGTGGTGGCTTTTCTACGTGGGTTCGTTTTAGCGAGCGATGATTGAAAGCCTCTGTCAATTTCATGTATAGTGAATACGCATAATGTAGAGCATCCGGAAGTAAGAGGATGACGGGAGGTTTACGTCATGAAGAAGATTGGTGTCATCTTGGCAGCTGGATTAGGGAAACGTATGAATTCGAAATATCACAAAGTGGTTCATCATGTATGTGGGAAACCGATGATTGCACATATCGTCGATCAAATGCAGCATATTGGCTTTGATCGTCTATTTGTTGTCGTGGGGCGACTTGAAGAACAGGTTCGAGATGTGCTGCAGGATCGCGTTACATATGTACAACAGAGTGAGCAGTTGGGCACTGGGCATGCTGTGCAACAAGTTGCCCCTCATCTCGAAAAGGATAGTGTCACCGTTGTCTTATACGGAGATTGTCCCCTTTTACGTCACGAAGAGATTGAACGTCTTATCGATGAGACGGTGGCGGCTCAGGCCACGACAGTGCTGACTGCCGTTGTGGACAACCCTTATGCGTATGGGCGTATTATTCGTGATGCAGAGGGCAATGTGGCGAGAATAATAGAAGAGAAAGATGCGACGGATGAAGAGAAAAAGCTGCGTGAAGTAAATAGTGGCATTTACGCGTTTCATACGCCGGATTTACTTGAGGCACTTGGGAAGTTGACTGCAGATAATGCACAGGGTGAATATTTACTGACTGATTGCATTGAACATATTCGTGCAAACCATGGGATCGTTCGGCCTGTAGTTTCAGCAGATCCTGATGATATAGCAAATGTGAACGATCGAATTCAATTGGCTGCCGTTGAAGCGCGTATGAGATGGCGATTGCTCACAAAACACATGCAAAATGGCGTTACCATCATTGATCCATCCAATACGTATATAGAAGCAGACGTTACAATTGGGCGCGATACCATTGTACATCCTGGATGTACACTTGAAGGTGGCACGACTCTTGGTGAGGACTGTGTGATTGGTCCTCATACGCGGGTGATAGATGCGATTGTGGGAGACGCTGTACATATTACGTCGTCAGTCGTATTGCAAAGTGAAATCGGGAATTTCGCAAGTATTGGACCATTTTCCTATATTCGACCTGGAAGCCGCATTGGCGCAGAGGTGAAGATCGGTGATTTTGTGGAGATTAAGAATTCCATATTGGGGGCGGGGACAAAAGTTAGCCATCTGGCCTATGTGGGCGATAGTGAGATTGGTCAACGCGTCAACGTTGGATGCGGTGTCGTCACAGTGAATTATGATGGATTTCAGAAACATAAGACATGGATTGGCGACGATAGCTTCATTGGATCAAATGTGAACCTCATTGCGCCAGTTACGATCGGCGACGGTGCTTATGTAGCGACAGGCTCGACAATAACAGAGGATGTAGTGCATGACTCTTTTGCAATTGCAAGGCAACGACAAACGACTAAAATCGGTTATGCAAAAGGTCTTCGAACCAAATTAGCGCAGAAACATTCAAATGAAGCAACGGAAAATGGGCGGTGACCACAGTGAGTTATCCAGATTCAAAGTTGAAAGTCATAACGGGGAATGCGAATCCACAATTGGCGCAGGAAATTGCTGTTGAGATTGGCGTTGACCTCGGGATGTGCCAGATTAATCGCTTTCGCGATGGAGAGGTACAGGTAAAATTGGGGGAAAGCGTGCGCGGATGTCAAGTGTATGTAGTGCAACCTACCTCTGCACCAGTTAATGAGCATTTGATGGAGTTGTTAATTACGGTAGACGCATTAAAACGGGCATCTGCGCAGAGTATTAACGTTGTTATTCCCTACTATGGGTATGCAAGGCAAGATCGCAAGGCGCGCGCGAGAGATCCGATCACGGCGAAACTCATCGCTGATTTAATTCAAACTGCGGGTGCGACGCGTGTGATTTGTATGGATCTGCATGCAGGTCAAATCCAAGGATTCTTCAATATCCCATTAGATCATTTATTTGGAATGCCAATCTTGGCAAATTATTTCCTTAAAAAGAATCTGAAAGATGTTGTCGTGGTTTCTCCTGATTTAGGTGGTGTTACGAGAGCGCGCCAATTTGCGGAACGATTAGGAGCTACTATTGCAATTATTGATAAACGTCGCCCCGAGCCAAATGTGGCTGAAATCATGAATATTATTGGCGATATTGAAGGGCGTACAGCCATTCTGATTGATGATATGATTGATACAGCGGGTACGATTACACTTGGCGCTGAGGCTTTGCTAGAGCATGGGGCAAAGGAAGTATATGCCTGCTGTACGCATGCAGTGCTCTCTTCACCTGCCGTCGAACGACTTGCCGCATCTGCAATCAAAGAAGTAGTGGTGACGAATACGATTGCGCTGAAAGATGAACATAAAATAGATAAGCTGGTAGTACTGTCTGTGGCGCAAATTATCGCAGAGGCGATTTTGCGCGTACATGAGATGCGTTCTATCAGTGAGTTGTTTGATTGAGGTGAATCAAGTTGACGAAACTGGTCGTTGGCCTCGGAAATCCAGGTAAGGAATACGAGAAAACACGGCATAATGTTGGTTTTTGGGCGATTGAACATGCGCTACAATTAGTGAATGCAACTTCGCCAAAAGAAAAGTGGCGTTCTCTTGTCTCCGAGAGTATGGTAAAAGGAGAACGCGTCTATTTGATGCGACCACTGACATATATGAATGTAAGCGGGGAAGCTGTTCGGGCAGCGATGTCTTATTTGAAACTCGACTGTCCAAATGAACAATTGTTGGTGATTTATGACGATATGGATTTGCCCATAGGGAAGATTCGTTTACGTGAAAAAGGGAGTTCGGGTGGGCACAATGGAGTGAAGTCCATCATTTCCCATTTAGGCGTGCAGGAATTCCCTCGCATTCGTATCGGCGTAGGCCATCCCGAGGCGCATGTGCCTGTTATTGATTATGTGTTATCTCGTTTTGCAAAATCCGAGTTATTGCAAATAGAGTCAGCGGTTGAACGTAGCGCAAAGGCTGCAATTGAATTTTGTAGCACGCCATTTCTGGAAGTGATGAATGCGTTTAATTAACACAAGAACACCCCATAATACGGAGAGATCAAGTAAAATGTGGGGTGTGCGCAGTGGAAATGGTGTATCTTTGCAAGTATTGCAATTCCGTATTGGGGCGTTTGGATACCCGTGCAATAACGGTCGAGAATTTAGGGTTCTCCATTTTGACGTCAGAAGAACGGGCAGATATGATGAACGTGGATGAATCAATGCAGATTACGTATGTGAAAACCGTATGCGAATATTGTGAAACGGCGCTGCGCAACAATCCTGAATTGTTGTTAACGCATACTCCTTTACAATAAAGGTGGTTCGCAGGATGTGGGTGCTTGACGATTGATGAGATACTTTTATGGATCAAAGGTTGCACCAAATGAAGAAACTGATGTGAACTATGACATAGGCCTTTTGCTTGATGCAAAGGCCTTTTTGTCCGTACCTTTTTTGTAGGTTTGTTTATCCGGGGTGATATGAGTTGCAGGAAATAGTCCAGTATTTTTCTACAATTGATGATGTTTTAACAGTGCGCAATGGGCTCAAGAAAAAAGGGGCACAGCAAATTGTAGCAGGACTCTCTACGTCTTCTCGCCATTTATTGTACGCCGCACTAGGGTTAACTGAGGAACGAGTGGTCATTGTTACGCATTCGATGCAGACAGCGGAGGCGATCGTGACAGAAGTTGGCGAATGGCTCGGGGCGTCGTGGCCCATCTATTTGTTTCCAGAGCGCGAATTGTCACATAGCGATTTGTTAGCTTATAGTCCTGAATTGGCTGCGCAACGGGTAGAGACGTTGGCGGCCCTCCATTCAGGAGTTGCCAAAGTGGTCGTGACGACAATTCGCGGATTGAGTCAGTCTACGTTACCGCAGGGCGTTCTTAACGACTATTTAGTAACGATTCAACTTGGCATGGAGATTCCTATGCCGGAGGTCGTTCGAAGACTCGTGGCGCTCGGGTATGAGCGTGCTGATTTAGTCGAATCGCGCGGACAGTTTAGCGTGCGCGGTGGCCTTGTTGATGTGTATCCGCTCTTTGGATCTGCTACACGACTGGAATGGTTTGATAATGAAATAGATTCCATACGCTTATTCGATGTAGAAACACAGCGTTCGAGTGATCAAGTGAAGGAGATAATGATCTGGCCCGCTCGTGAGCTGATTGCCGATCAGACTCATCTGATGGCCGTTGCCGATCAGATCGAAGCGGAATTGAGTCAGCATTTGAATAAACTACGTGCAACAGATGTTGCGGAAAATTTACGCAAACATGTGGGGCACGATATTATGCGCATGCGAGAAGGCATTCACTTTCCGGGACTCATTCGCTATGCCAATCGATTTTATCGTGAGCGTTACAACTTTCAAGATTATATCCCTAAAGATACTGTCATGATATATGATGAACCTTCCCGATTGCGCGAGACGATGGAGCGAATTGCACGCGAGGAATTGGAGTGGACTACTGCGGCTCTTGAGCATGGGGAGATTCTACCAGGATTGATCGATGAAATTCAGGTCGAATCCCTCTTTCATATGGGGTCACAAAAACAGGTTTTTGCAAGTTTATTTTCACGGCAAATTCCTGGCGTTTCTGGTGCATCGATTGTCAATTTCACGATGCGCTCGATGCAGCAGTTTCACGGTCAACTTCCGTTGCTAAAAACTGAATTAGCACGCTTTCAAAAAACACATCAACATGTGGTTTTTTTAGCTGCAAATGAGGAGCGTGCTGACCGATTACTGCGTGTACTTGAGGATTTTTCTATCGAAGTCGAGCGCAGAACGAGATTTGACCCTCAGTCTGAGCGACCTTCACTTATCATTGGGAATTTATCAAGTGGGTTTGAATTGCCAGCGTCACATCTGGTTTTGATTACAGAGAATGAAATATTTGTAAACCGAAAACGCGCGCGTAAAGTTCGATCTGATGCTTCAGAAGCAGCGCGAATTAAAAGTTATCAAGACTTGAATGTTGGAGATTTTGTAGTACACGTGAGTCATGGTATAGGGAAATATATGGGCATCGAAACGTTAGAGATCAGCGGGAATCATCGTGACTATCTCAATTTACGTTATGCTGGCAATGATAAATTATATGTCCCTGTCGATCAGATTCATTTGATTCAAAAATATTTGGGCAGTGAAGAGAGAGAGCCTCGTGTTCACCATCTGGGTGGATCGGATTGGGCGCGCACCAAGAGTAAGGTTCAAAAATCGGTACGCGATATTGCAGAGGATTTAATTAAATTGTACGCTAAAAGAGAGTCAGATCCTGGCTATGCTTTTAAATCAGACACCGAATGGCAGCGAGATTTTGAATCGACATTTGCGTATGAAGAGACACCTGACCAATTACGCGCAATCCGAGATATCAAACGCGATATGGAAAAGGCGCGACCTATGGATCGGTTGCTCTGTGGAGATGTGGGGTATGGAAAGACGGAGGTTGCGATTCGTGCGGCGTCTAAGGCGGTATTTGACGGAAAACAGGTCGCTGTTCTTGTTCCGACGACGATTTTGGCACAACAACATTTTGAAACATTCCGTGAACGATTTTCTGGATTCCCAGTGAAAATTGAAGTGTTGAGTCGTTTTCGTACGAAGGGTGAAAGTACGAAGGTGATCGATGGGTTAGAAAAAGGGACTGTCGATATTGTGATTGGAACCCATCGCCTTTTGCAGAAAAATATTAAATTTAAGGATTTAGGGTTGTTGGTTGTCGATGAAGAACAACGATTTGGTGTCACCCATAAGGAAAAGCTCAAACAATTGCGTGCTAATGTGGATTGTTTGACACTTACTGCGACGCCTATTCCGCGAACTCTTCACATGTCGATGGTGGGCGTGCGTGATTTATCTGTAATCGAAACGCCACCGGAGAATCGTTTTCCTGTTCAGACCTATGTGGTAGAATATAACGATGCTTTGCTGCGTGAAGCCATTGAACGGGAACTCGGTCGTGGGGGTCAGGTGTATGTTCTTTACAATCAGGTGAACAGCATTCAATCAATTGCAGATCGAGTTGCACGACTTGTGCCTGACGCACGGGTTGCTATTGGTCATGGGCAGATGGCTGAAAATGAATTGGAACGGGTTATGCTTGACTTTTTGCAGGGTGAAACGGACGTCCTCGTATCGACGACGATTATTGAGACCGGGCTTGATATTCCAAATGTGAATACACTGCTCGTGTTTCATGCAGATCGTATGGGGTTGTCTCAGTTGTATCAGTTGCGTGGACGAGTGGGGCGCTCGAATCGCGTGGCCTACGCATATTTTACCTATCAGCCAGACAAGGTGCTATCTGAGGTGGCTGAAAAGAGGTTGCAGGCGATTAAAGAATTCACTGAACTTGGGAGTGGATTCAAAATTGCTATGCGCGATCTTGCGATTCGTGGTGCAGGTAATTTGCTTGGGGCAGAACAACATGGGCACATCGGTTCAGTTGGCTTTGATATGTACACAGATATGTTAGCTGAAGCTGTGCGTGAATTGCGTGGGGATAAGGTCGAAGAGAAGGTCGATCCGACAGTAGAAATTATAGTGGATGCCTTCTTGCCTGATACGTATATCCAGGAGTCTGCTCAAAAGGTCGAGCTGTATAAGAAATTTATTGCCTGTCGAACGTTAAATGAGGTGGGGGATCTTCGCGAGGAAATTGAAGATCGATATGGTACAATGCCAATTCAGGTCGAGAATTTAGTCTCTGTGGCTAAAATTCGCGCGTACGCCATTCAGTACAATCTGGCTTCCATTGTGAAAAAAGGATCGGACGTTCACCTGTCGCTACACGCCGATCTCAAAAATGGAATTACCGGATCTGCCGTTTATGAATTGGTTCAACTGTATCCAAAGCGGATGGGCATGAAGTCAAGTAATGGATTGTATATCTTGGTCATTGAAGGTCATGGGATCAATGATCCAGATTTGCTTCAAATGGTTCTCAAGATTTTGGAGCACATCGGCAAGTTGGTGGATAAACAGGAGGAATTACAAAATGCTCAGTAGGAAACAATTTGGCATGAAACGCATTGTGCTTGCACTTACATCAGTTGCATTTGCCGTCACGCTTGCAGGGTGTGGCACACAAACTTCGACGAGTACAGCCACTCCGAAAAGTGGCTCTGCAATTGTCGCCACGTATAACGGTGGGAAGGTTACGGCTGCCGAATTGAATAAGCAGGTTGCAATTGAAGAACTTACAAATCCTAAGTTGAGCATTACAAATACTGTGAAGACGCAGATCGTACAGCAGTATGTATTATATTTCAAATTACTCGCGCAAAAGGAAGCACAAGCTAAAATTACGGTTCCACAAAGCCAGGTGTCTCAGCAGTTGTTGGCGGCAAAGCAGTATTGGACACAGTCTCAATATAGTGGCTCTTCAACTGCATTTGACGCGAAAATGCAGCAGCTAAACCTGACTGATGCAGATTTAGCCGGGTTTATAGAGGCTGGCTTGCTTTTGGACAAGTATGCAGGGACATTGGTTAAAACAGATCCTCTGTCGGCGCAACAGCAGTATTATAAGCAAAATATCGATCAATTCACCACAGTTAGTGTACGGCATATTTTGGTGAAAACACTGCCGCTGGCGCAACAAATTTACAAAGATCTCCGCAATGGCGGAAGTTGGGACAAACTGGCGAAACAATATTCGATTGATACAGGCTCAAAAAACAATGGTGGCTTGTACCAGAATCAAAGCCCAGCCAACTGGGTTCCGTCGTTTGCACAACACGCCATGACGCAACCGATTGGCGTCATTGGTGCGCCGTTTAAATCGCGGTATGGGTATCACGTGATGGAAGTACTTTCGCGTAAAATCAATCCATTTAGCCAAGTACAAGCATCGATTCAGCAACAGTTGATCACGCAGCAGGAACAAAAGGTATTGCCCCCACTTTTAACAAATTTGCAGAAAAAGGCCAATATTAAAGTGACGCTGTAAATCAATGATGACCTTTTCGTGAACCATGGGATTCTGCCATTCATCGTGCAGAATCCCATTTCCATTAAATAACGGTTACTTATTTGGTAAATATCCACGGAAACGGACAAGATAAGGGCAGGCGTCAGAAGTAACCGTCTTAACAGAAAGTGAGGCGTGTCAATTTGAAAGCTACTGGTATCGTAAGGAGAATTGATGACTTGGGCAGGGTTGTCATTCCGAAGGAAATTAGAAGGACGTTGCGCATACGTGAAGGAGATCCTTTGGAGATTTTTGTAGATCGTGACGGCGAAGTAATTCTAAAGAAATACTCCCCAATCGGTGAACTAGGGGAATTCGCGAAAGAATATGCTGAGTCTTTAAACGAAACACTTGGACATATCACAATCATCTCAGATCGTGACACAATTATCGCAACTGCTGGACCCTCTAAGAAGGAATATTTAGAAAAACCGGTAGGCCCTGATTTGGAAAAAGTGATGGAAGATCGTAAAACGAGTGTCTCGACAATTTCTGGTGACGTACAAATTGTGCGAGATAAATGGGAGCATGTAGGATCTCGTGTTATCGTCCCTATTATTTTCAATGGAGATCCAATCGGAAGTGTGGCGTTAGTAGCCCGAGACGAAATGACTAAAATGGGTGAAATCGAGCAGAAGTTAGCTGAAACTGCAGCTGGGTTTCTTTCTAAGCAAATGGACCAATAAGTATAACTACATGCATTAGGACTTATCAATGAGGAGCATGTTTCTTGTGCTCCTCGTTTGTTTCTGCAAAACTCGTATAACCATCGCCCTGTCCAAGTATAATCGTGATATATCAGTACTTGGACAGGAGCGGATTTTGGCGTGTCTTCTACTTCGAGTAAGACTTTTTTGCGGGGAGCGTTAGTGCTCGCGATTGCAGCGATGATTTCGAAAATCTTTGGCTCCGTATACACTGTCGTATTGCAAAATGTCATAGGGGATCGCGGGATGGGATTGTATCAAATGGCATATCCCATTTACGCCACACTGCTCGTGATTTCTACTGCTGGCTTTCCTGTTGCTGTATCAAAATATGTAAGTGAATATACAGCGCTTGGAGACATCGCCACGGCAAAGAAAATTTATCGGATTTCTTTTGCATTACTCGCCGTAGTCGGATTTGTATGCGCCATTGGTCTGTATGTGTCTGCCGGATTTTTTGCTCAGATATCGGGTGATCCCAAGGCCGTGTATGCGATTCAAGCGATCGCACCTGCTCTCTTTATCGTCCCTGCAATGAGTACGATGCGCGGATACTTTCAAGGATGGCAATTGATGAATCCAACGGCGATCTCACAGGTGGTTGAGCAGTTCGTGCGCGTTGCGACGATTTTGGTTGGGGCGTATGCTGTGTTGCACTTTGGCTTTGGCGATTCGATGGCCGCTGCGGCGGCTGCATTTGGAGCGGTAAGTGGTGGGGTGGCGGGATTTCTCGTCATGGCCTATTATTTTTGGATTTACCGGAGAGATCAGAAATGGCGAACGGCAGAGTTTGAGACCGAAACTCTTCAGCACAAGCACACGTCTTTAAGTACCGTGCAAATTTTACGGCGCTTAGTGTACTATGCCATACCTGTAAGCTTAGGCGCACTTGTTATTCCGCTCACGAGCAATGTTGACGCGCTCACCGTGACAAATTTACTAAAGGAGCAAGGAATGGCGCAACTCGCGGCAACACAAGACTTTGGCTTGCTCGCTGGACGGGCATTTAAGTTGATGATGCTCCCGGCGGCGCTGGCAGGTTCAATCGGAACTGCGCTCATGCCCTCCGTATCGCAGGCAAACGCATTACGACAGGCAGAGGCTACATCTACGCGGATTTTACTTGGTATGCGTGTAGCCATTTTATTTTCGCTCCCGGCGGCTGTTGGCCTATTTATTCTAGGGAAACCTATCGATATTGCTTTATTTCGCAATGCTGCAGGATTTCACAGTATTCAGATCCTCGGTGCCGCTACTTTCTTCAGCAGTGTTCAAATCGCGCTTGCAGCAAGTTTACAAGGGCTAGGAGCGGTCTATATTCCTCTTCAAAGTTTATTGGTTGGCACTGTACTCAAAATTGCGTTAAACTTTGCGTTAGTTCCCGTGCTAGGCATTGATGGTGCGGCTATCGCTACGACAGTCAGCTACGCTGTTGCAGCCTTCATGAATTTCACGAGTCTTAGAAAGCGGATTGGACCTTCGATCGCCATGGGGAAAATGCTATGGAAGCCAGTGTTCGCCACTTTTGTCATGGGAGCTTTTACTTATGCTGCGTATCGTCAGTGGCAGCATCTTAGACTCATCACAGCTCCGCGTATGGATGCATTTGTCGTGACGGGGGTCGGTGTGTCTGTCGGGATCTTCGTTTATTTATTTATGCTTATACTTGCAGGGTCTGTGACTGCCACAGAAATTAGTGCCATGCCAAAAGTTGGTGTGCCATTAGTTCGCTTTTTTCGACGGGTTGGAATACTCAACTGAGTTTTTATAGAGAACGATTTGGTGATATGGGGGATTCGAGTGGGAATGATTGAGATTGTAGGGCTTGGTCCTGGATCTGTAGCGGGACTTCCTTATGGTACGCTACAGCGGTTACAATCAGGTGTACCCGTATATTTGCGTACGGCACAACACCCTGTGGTGTCGTTTCTTGATAGACAAGGAATTTCCTACGAGGCGTTAGACCGTTTTTATGAACAATCTGATACGTTTGCAAAAGTATACGAATCAATGACTGACTATCTTTTTAGCCTCGCTCATGCTAAGGGTCACTTGCTTTATGCTGTACCTGGACATCCTGCTATTGCAGAACGCACAGTCAATCTCCTTGTGTCTCATGCAAAGGAATATGGACATCAAATTGTATTTGGACCGGGACATAGTTTTCTTGACGATGTGCTATTGCGACTCGGAATTGATCCGATCGAGGGGCTTCTGTTTATCGACGCAAGCGATGTAGATGCGAAGCGACTGAATCCGCGTATGCATACGATTATTGTTCAAATGTACAATCAGGAAAAAGCAGCTGACGTGAAAATTGCGTTAGCAGAAATGTATTCGGATGAGTATTCCGTAACTGTCGTGCGTGCAGTGGGGTTGGAGGATGAAGAGGTAGTGCAAATTCCTCTGTATGAACTCGATCGTATAGCTTTCGTCGATCATCTAACAACCGTATATGTGCCCCCTGTCACGGGGCAGGGTTCTATGCTTGGGGAGTGGTCTGCATTGCTCGAAATTGTGGCGAAATTGCGCTCTCCAGAAGGATGCCCATGGGATATGGAACAAACGCACGCCTCCTTAATCCCATATGTTCTAGAAGAAGCTTATGAAGTCGTCGATACGATTCAACGTGATGATATGGATCATCTGATGGAGGAACTCGGGGATCTACTCTTGCAGGTGACATTACATAGTCAGATTGGCAGTGAGGAAGGGTATTTTACTGCGCGTGATGTCGTACGAACACTGTCCGAAAAATTAATTCGCAGACATCCGCATGTGTTTGGAGAAGTGACAGCGCGTGATGTAGCTTCTGTATTGACTAATTGGGAACGCATTAAGCAGGAGGAGAAGACTGTTTCTACAGGTCGGGCGTCTGATCATGAGCGATCTGTTTTGGATCAGGTGAAGCATGCGCAACCGCCGCTCATGGAGAGTTTGCAGATCCAACAGAAAGCGGCCGATGTCGGATTTGATTGGGCGGATGTGCAAGGTGCGTTGGAAAAGGTGCGCGAAGAATTGGATGAAGTGATGCAGGCGAAATCTGCGGCGGATCAGAGGGATGAACTCGGTGATTTGCTGTTCTCTGTTGTGAATGTGGCAAGACACCTTAGAATCAATCCTGAAGAGGCTTTGCAATCAGCGAACAGGAAGTTTCGCGATCGTTTTTTGGGGGTTGAACAGCAGTTGCGGGAGAGAAAATTGTCGTTTTCCGATTCAACCCTTGATATTCTCGAGGAATTTTGGCAAAATGCGAAAGAAAAGGTGGCGCTTCGGCAGGAGTTCCCTCATCACTTCACGAATAGTGACCATTGAAAATAACGCCTTTGAAAGGGGCATATAATTTCATGAACAAGGTTGACCTCATTAACAAGGTGGCGGACAAAACGCAATTGAAGAAAAAAGACGTCGAAGTTGCGATTAATGCGATGCTGGAGTCTATCTCCGAAGCACTGGCAGAGGGGGATAAAGTGCAATTGATTGGCTTTGGCACTTTTGAAACTCGCAAACGCGCAGCTCGCAGTGGGCGTAATCCGCAAACAGGAGAGGTCATTTCGATTCCGGAATCTCTCGTACCTGCGTTTAAACCTGGAAACAAACTTAAAGATGTGACTAAGTAAATGCGCGTAGATAAGTTTCTTAAGGTATCCCGGTTAATTAAACGTCGGACCTTAGCTAAAGAAATATGTGATAGTGGGCGAGTGGAAGTGAACGAGAGGAAGGCCAAGGCCAGCACCGAGGTGAATGTGGGCGATTCGCTCACAATTCGCTTTGGGCAGCGCACATTGACCGTCAAAATCGATAAGATTGTCGAACAGATCCGCAAGGAAAATGTGCTCGAATTGTATAGTGTTTTGCAGGATGAAAAGCGTCAAGGTTCGAGAGACATGCAGTATGAAGATGACAAGGACGATCTAGATGACTAGATCGTCCTTGTTCTATATCGTCCTTGTTCTATTTTACGAAGAAAGCCCATATGGTGTTGTATCTAAGTCGTACAGGCTCTGATGTACCACGGGAGGTGGCAACACAAGGTGCAAGATGAACGGCAACGAAGAGAACATGACAAGCATCAAGTCCTCGTGATTAACCGTCAGTATGCAGAAGTGACAGGGGTACTCAACATTGAATCATTTGATGTACGGGAATTTGTTTTACAAACGATGAGCGGCATGCTTGCGATTCGTGGCGACAATTTGCATATTAAGGCGCTGAGTCTCGAAAATGGACTTGTGTCGATCGAAGGGGCAATCTTCGATTTTGTCTATTTTGATGAGGGTTCCAGTGCTGCGCAAAGAGCCAAAGGATTATTGGGGAAAATCTTTAAATAACCGGGGATGAGTATGGAACTTCAAGCGCAATATGCCACTGCAATTCTTATGAGCGTCGCTGGAGCGGCGCTCGGTGCAATTTATGACATTTACCGCACGTGTATCAAGGAATGGCACTTTCTGCGAGGTTACTCCGCACTGTTGGATTTTTTATTTTGGGTTTTTGCGGTTCTTTTCGTATTTACTTTATTGCTTGGTGCCAATGATGGGGATGTGCGACTCGTAGTTTTTGTTCTGCTGTTACTAGGATGGGCTATTTACTATAAGACGGCACATGCTCTTGTGGTCGCAAGCACACGTCTTGTGGTGCGAGTACTGTATTACATCATGATGTTCATTTATCGCGTCTTTGTGATTATTTTTGTTATGCCGTTTGTCTATGTCTATCGGGCGTTTGTATATTTTTTCCGTTTGATCGATCGTAGTCTGTTGGTGCTTGAACCGGTTGTGGTTTGGCCAGTTATTAAAACGGGAGATGGGCTGCTCGTCACGACTCGGCGTGCGCAAAAAATTATTCGACCTTGGTGGCGAAGAGGGAAGGAAAAGGGATTGCTCATGGCGAATAAGTATAAAACAATCATTGGCAACTGGATACATCCTGCCCAGGTGTCCGATGAAGATCGGGATGACAAAGACGAGACATAGGAGTAGCTAGCATGGAACAGAACCTTTCCACGAAAGTTGTACGCATGGAAAAACAACCACAGAAGCGCAAGTTTCCCATTAAGTTGCGGCATGTGATCGTACTGTCCTTTGCTATCTGGGGTACCTATACGTATCTTTTTGTGCAACATCCCCTTTTGGTACAGGAAGCTGTGGCTAAAGCGAAGGTTGCTCAGCAGGTAAGTACTGCAAATCAAAAATCTAAGCAACTGACTCAGCAGATTCAGGCGCTACATTCCAACCAGTATATTGCGCAGCTCGCAGAGCGCAAGTACAACCTGATTCAGCATGGAGATATTCTTTTCACGACGACTCCGTCCCAAACGAATTGAGTTCTCCTTGACACATTTTTCAATCCTCCGCTATAATCTGTAATATAGATGTGATGTTAAGAGGGGGCTCTTTCGCTTTTATGTCGATTGAACTGGGCAGCAAATTGGAAGGTAAAGTGACGGGCATCACTCATTTTGGTGCATTTATTTTATTGCCAGGTGGAGAAACAGGTCTCGTTCACATCTCAGAGATTGCTGATTCCTACGTGCGGGATATTAACGAACACTTGAAAGTTAATGATCCGGTTACGGTCAAGGTAATCAACGTTGATAATGGGAAGATTGGACTGTCGATTCGCCAAGCAGTCGATAATCCTGTGCCACAACGACCTCAGCGTCCGCAACGTCCGCCGCGTAACAACGAACGAGCGGGTGGAAGACAGACGTTTGAAGATAAGATGTTGCGATTTATGAAAGATAGTGAAGATCGACTGCAGGCGCTTAAACGGAGTGAGTCTAAGCGAGGTGGCAGAGGCGGTCGGAGAAGTTAGTGCAAAAGTTAGCCCTTATGGGGGCTAACCAACTGGCCCGGTTTGATGGACCCGCAAAAGAGCATTAGCACTCAATTCAATTTTACATGATCGAACAGAACAAAACGCCGACTGAGGTAAGAGTCGGCGTTTTGTTCTGTTTTTAAGTAAGCTGATCCAGTCCACTATCCTGCGTTGTTCGCCGATATTTATAATACACGCGGTTTAACATGAGTACAGATCGCTTATCCCCATCGCGAAACGCCCGCAGGAGTTGGTTTTTAAGCCAATTCGGCATAATGAGCATCCCCTTGTTAACCATGGATACTCTACTATACGCTAATGTTTCGTAAATGCCCCAAATGGACAAGAGTAACGTTTGCTTGCGCGAATAATTCGAGCGCATAGGGGTCGACATGGTACGATTCGGCATAAATCACTTTTGTAATCCCCGCTTGAATAATTTGTTTGGTGCATTGTAAGCAAGGAAAATGCGTGACATAGAGGTCTGCATCGCGCGTGCTAACTCCAAACTTCGCACACTGTAAGATCGCATTACTCTCCGCGTGCACGGTTCGAATACAGTGACCCGCCACCACTTCACATCCAACATCGACACAGTGTACGTCTCCTGATACGCTGCCATTATAGCCGGAGGCGATCGTTCGTTTTTCACGTACGATGACAGCCCCGACTTGTTTTCGATTGCATGTGCTACGTGTGGCTACAAGTTTTGCCATTTCAATAAAATAATCATCCCATGGTTTTCTCATATGATCGATCCTTTACTTTGCAAATTCAACGTGTGTCGATTCTTAGTATCGCCTCAAACGACAAAGGCTGCAATGGGAAACTGTTCAGGTCGCGTTTTATGCAAGTTTGGTGCGAATCGCTGGTGATTTTGTCGGTAAATTTGTTGATGTCGCAAACACACTTTGACAAAGTTCGCCCGTCTGTCCATCTACAATAAAGATATTCTATTATCTTATGAACGGGTGGTGCGAGTTTATGCATTCAAAAAGTAGACAAAAGGGACGTATAGCACATGAAAGTCGTCCTTTCATGCGTTTGGTGGCTACCCCATCAGAATCACAACCTCATGCGATGCCGTTACAGACTGACTTTTCAAAGTCGGTGCCGAAACGTTTTGGGGGACTCTTCGTACGTTTGCGTTTTATGATCATCGCGTTGGTTGTTGGCTATCTGATGGGACGGGCAGTCATCTTAGATACACTCACGCCATTTGCGCTCGCTGGATATGCAGTTTCACTAAACATGCGCAAGGGAACATCGGTATGGGTCGGTGCTGGATTGCTGCTTGGATCCATCTCTGCGATGTCAGTTGGCGCCAATCCGATCTTATTGTTGGCGATGCTAGTCAGTTACCGACTGCTCATCTATTTCTTTATGCGGATGGATCGAGTGGATGTCAATGCGATTCCCTTTTTGGTTTTCGCCGTTGATGCGGGATTTAGAATTGGATTCGTGCTTCCTACACCTCATTTAACTTTATATACCGTTGGGATGGCGATCGTTGACGGAATCCTGTCGTTCTTACTGACTCTCATGTTTCTACAACTCCCCCCTTTATTCAGTGCTACTCGGGTGCAAAAACAGTGGCAAACAGATGAAGTGATTGGGATGGTTATATTACTTGCGTCACTTATGACAGGACTAAAAGGTGTGACCATTCACGGGGTTGCGCTCGAAGGAGTGCTGGCCCGGTATTTGGTGGTTGTGTTTGCAGCAGTGGGTGGAGCGGGCATTGGGGGCACAGTAGGGATCGTGACAGGGGTAATTCTCTCTCTGGGCGCATTGACGATGAATCCTTTAATTGGCGTGCTTGGTTTTGCGGGTGTTTTGGCAGGGATGTTGCGTGAAGGAAAACGGTTTTTCAGTGGACTTGGCTTTCTTATTGGCTCGACAGTTTTGACGCTTTATTCTGCCCATCCTGCAACAATCGAACAGAGTCTCATTTTGTCTGCGATTGCAGTTCTCCTGTTCTATCTCACTCCAGGTAGTCTGTTTGATGCATTGGCTCGAGTCACGCCTGGAACGACTCATCATAGTTTGCGCCAACAAGAACACGTGCGTCGCATTAAATCTCTCATGACAAAACGGATTGAAGAGGTGGCGACTGTCTTTTCTGAGCTGGGATCGTCTTTTGCAAGCGCGGTTGAAACACCTCATCGTTTTGAAGATAAAACGGTGCATGCGATTGAATTAAGTAAGAATGAGATCTGTGCTTCTTGTCGCCGCTTTGAGCGCTGTTGGCAAAAGGAAACGGTCGAGACTACAGAGGATTTCAAAGACGTTTTACGGCAACTCAATATCGACGGTGATCTAACGGTACAAAATGTACCCAAACCCCTTTACAGTCGCTGCATTAAGCTAGATCGTATTTTACCTGCGTTAAAGAGAGCTGAGATCTCTTCAACGAGAGAGCATGCGCTATTGCGGCAGGTGCGAGAGAGTCGGCAATTGGTCACTTCACAATTGGCTGGTGTCGGGGTGATCATGCGCGACTTGGCATCGGAAATTGAACGAGAAGAAGGCGCCAGCCGCAAACAAGAAGCGCAGATTATGACTGCTTTAGCCAAACTTGGGCTGGAGGTACAGGGGATTGATATCATCTCTTTAGAAGAGGGGAAAGTGGAGATAGAAATTTTGGAAATGCATCCATCGGGTCATGATGAATGCGGTAAATTAGTGGCGCCACTATTGTCTGAGGTTCTAGGAGAGACGATCACTGTGAAAAAGGCTGATCCATCGCCTGATGGATCATATCAGATTGTTACATTAGCATCCGCTAAGCGATTTCAAGTAAGCTCAGGATTTTCCAGTGCTGCGAAGGATGGAACATTGCAGAGCGGTGACTTTTTCAGTGTTGTGGATGTGGGGAATGGGCGATATGCGTTGGCGCTCAGTGACGGGATGGGAAATGGTGAACGGGCTCATAGTGAATCGAGCGCGGCGGTAACGATTGTTCAACAGTTACTAAAGGCTGGATTTGATGAGAGCTTAGCGATCAAGACCGTGAATTCAGCCCTATTGTTGAGATCCGATCAGGAGATGTATGCCACACTTGATTTGGCGATTGTCGATTTATTTACAGCGCAAACTGAATTTTTAAAGGTTGGATCGGTGCCGAGTTATATCAAACAAGGGAAGCATGTCACGGCGCTTCATGGAAGTAGTCTTCCGATTGGGATTTTATCGCATATTGAAGTACAGACGCAACGAGTTTCACTGGCGGAAGGGGATGTCGTGATTTTCATGTCAGATGGGATCTTGGAAGCGGTATCGCATTTGCAAGATCCTGATCATTGGATCGTTCGGCAATTAGAGCGTTTTGATTCAGACGATCCGCAGATTATTGCCGACTTACTGTTAGAGTCGTCTGTTCGTGCCGCGGGTGGAGTGATTAAAGATGATATGACGATCCTGTGTGCGAAGGTTGAAAAATTCAAACCAGAATGGGCGACTATTCGTTTGCCTGACTTGCCGACCATCCGCAATCGAAAGCGTCGCAGCCGACCGAAATCCTCTGAACCGCAGCGACAATTAGTTCAAGTATAGCGAATACGTTCTTTGCAAAACGGGAATACTAGCTGTTAACCCGTTTTGCGAGGAGTGATCGCGAGTGTGGACAGACGTAACGTTAAAGCAAATATTACTGATTACAGATGGATGTTCAAATGTCGGGACTGACCCTGTTTATGTCGCGCAAACGGCGCGAGAACAAGGGGTTACCGTGAGCGTCATTGGGATTTTAGATGACGGGGCTCTTGGCGAACAGGGACAACGTGAAGCGGAAAATATCGCTCAAGCGGGTGGTGGGATGTGCCGTATTGTGCGAACGATCGATCTATCTCATACGATGCAGATGGTTACGCAGAGAACGATGCAGCTTACCTTGCAACAGGTTGTCAATAAAGAGTTGCGCCAAATCATGGGGGAGGATAGCGACGCATTACCGCCTGATGTCCGAACAAAGGTGGCTCGTATGGTGGAGTCAGGAACGGAGGAGGTTGACTTACAAGTCGCTTTGGTGGTTGACGTGTCTGCCAGTATGACGAGTAAAATGCCTTCTGTAAGAGAAGCGATTCGCGACTTGGAGTTTGGTCTTCTCGCGCGAGGGGGAACGCATCGGTTAGTTGTGGTTACTTATCCAGGCCCGTCCGGAGAAGATGCCCAAGTACTTCGTTTTGAAGGAACAAGCGTGGCGGATGCAGTAGGTGCCCTGCGTGCGGCAGGCAATACGCCCACTGGTCCTGCGTTGTTCCTTGCTGTTCGCGCTTTGCGTGACTTGGGTGAATCCCCTGCTACTTCCTCTGTCAGAGCGAATCCTGAAGATCGCGAAGAAGGGCGCATGAGGCACTATGTCGTCTAACATACGGGCGGAGACGACTTCGCCCGATTTGACACAGGGCTTTACTTTACAAGGACGCTGGGCAGGCAAATCATACTGCGTAATTCGGCTGCTTGGAAGTGGAGCGAACGGTAAGGTTTATCTAGTTTGGCGTGATCAAATAAAGGTAGCGCTCAAATTGGGGGAGGATTCTACAGCTATCGCGTTGGAGTATGAACATTTAAGGGAAGTAGCCGAAAAAGTTAAAATTGACAGAATTGTACCAGAGCTTTTTGAACTAGAAGATGTGACGATAGGTGGACGAACTTATCCTGTACTGGTTATGGAGTGGATTGATGGCATTCATGTCGAAGAATTCATACATCAGCGTGGTGACATTTGGATAGCAGTCTGTCTGTGGAAAATCATTCGCCTCATCGAAACCCTCCATCAACAAGGCTACGCTTTTTGCGATGTAAAACCAGCCAATCTTCTTTTTGAACTTCATGACGCGGAACCTCGACTTATCGATTTTGGCGGGGTGACACCAATTGGTCAAGCGGCGCGCGAATTTACTGAGATCTACGACCGTGCTTGGTGGGGGCGTGGCTCACGTAAGGCAGATATCGCCTATGATACCTTTGCGTGTGCCATGTTGGGATTGCAATTGGCTCACCCAATTCCGAAAGGAGAGTTGGAACGGTTGCAAAAAAAGAGTCCGATTGAACGCAGTGCATTTTTAGATCAGCAATTACATACCTCGTGGCCGCAGGATGAGCTACGCCTGTTGCTACGGGAACCATTGCGCGGCGACGCAAAATTACATTCGCTGCATGATGCCCTCATTCCCTTGTTGCGTGGATATTTGAATCCGAATGGACAACTGAAAAATAGCGCTCTTCCTCGTAAAAGATCACGTAGGCGGTTCGATGCGACCGATTGGGGATTGCTCGTGTCTGTGATTACCTTTACACTGGCACTATGCGCACTTTGGTGGATTGGCACTTTATAAACTATATCATTTATAATTGTCAGTGTACTAGAGCGTGATCAGCGATTGGGGGATCGGCCGTGGATGAAGAGCGCGTGCTTCGACTCTGCATGCAGACAGGGCTGCTTTTGCTTCGTTATGGAGGCGAAACGTCACGCGTTGAGGAAACGATGGCGCATATGGCGGTTGGGGCAGGAGCGCCTGCTGATAGCGTTCAGAGCTTTGTTACTCCAACGGGAATATTCATATCGATTACAACACCAAAGGGCACATTAACACATTTAACTCGCGTCACAGGTCCGGCTAGCATGAACTTAGAAAAAGTGACGCTTTTAAATGATCTGTCGCGGCGTTTACAGCGACGTGCATGTACTGTCAATGAGGCGTTTGCGGAACTTGAGCGAATTGAAAAGGCGCCTCCGATTTATCGGCATTGGATACAAATGACGGCAGCCGCACTGTCGAGCGGTAGTTTTACTGTGATTCTTGGTGGAACTGGCTCCGATTTTATGTGGGGTGCACTGGGCGGACTACTCGCTCAGGAGACGACTCGCTGGCTCACGCGGTATGCACCGCGGTTTTTTTCTGTCCTGCTTGCCTCACTGTTAGGCGCCCTTGTAGCTGTTTTTAGCAGCGTCATGGGCTATACGCACAATGAGGGGGCGATTATCATTGGGGCTATTTTGCCGCTTTTACCAGGCCTCGCTGTAACGAATTCGATTCGCGACTTATTGGCAGGGGATCTCTTATCAGGTGTTGCACGCGGTGCGGAAGCGTTATTTACGTCCGTGGCAATTGCCATTGCAGTGGCTGTAGCGATTGGGATTAGCCCACGGTTGTCCTGAATGACACCAAGGAGTGTGTGGAGGTTGTCTATAGTGGATGTGCTACTTAGTATTGTGGCCACTGTGGCATTCGCAATTTTATATCAAATCCCGCGCAAAGCGATCATTCCGGTCGGAGTCTTGGGTATGGTGGCTGAACTATTTATGGTCGCTGCGAACAAAGAGCATGTGGGAGGGATTGCGGCTAGTTTCGCCGCGAGTATTATGATTTCTTTGCTGAGCGAAGGATTTGCACGGACATTGCGTATGCCGGTTACCATTTTTGCTGTGCCTGGAATTATCGTGCTGGTTCCTGGAATGAACGCATACCAGACGATGAAAGATTTTGTTACGCACAACTATATTCAGGGCATTGCAATGGGGACGGAGACAGCTTTGATCGCAGGGGCGCTCGCATCTGGACTCGTCATGGTTGGAGTCCTTACTCGCTCAGTTTGGAGGCCGCGTCGAAATGTCAATTGAGGAGCAGGTAGCCCATTTGCTCACTCACCATCTAAAGAGCGTAAAAGGGCATCTTGACGCGGTGATTGCAGGAGTAAGTGGTGGAGTGGACTCGATGGTGTTAGTTGACCTCTTAGATCGACTGCGGAGTAGATTCGCTTTTGAGCTAGTTGTGTGCCATGTACATCACGGCTTGCGTGGGGCAGAGGCAGATCGTGATGCGCAGGTTGTGGATCAATGGGCGCAAACACGCAAGATTTCAGTTCATATCGAATATGTTGACGTGCCGGCAAATCGTCAAACAGGCGAGTCAGACGAGATGGCGGCGCGCCGCTTGCGGTATGATGCATTGTGTAAAGTTGCAGATGCATATGGGCGGTCTTTTATCATGACTGCACATCATGCAAACGATCAGGCGGAAACGATTTTAGATCGTTTCCTGCGTGGAACGGGTCCCTCTGGCTTGCGCGGTATGCAAGAATCAAGATCAATTGGTAGGCATATTTTATTGCGTCCGTTGCTTACACTATATAAGACCGAATTATTGCGCTATGCAGAGGAGCGCGGCATTTCTTATGTGGAGGATTCAACGAATGAGGATAAGCGCTATCGACGCAATCGAATTCGAAGAGAACTTCTTCCTTACTTGCGTGAGGCGTACAATCCGCGAATGGATCGCTCGCTTGTTCAACTAGGGCAGATTATGGCGGATGAGGATCACTATTTATCAGATATAGCACATGTACATGCGCTCGCGCTGGTTCGTCATACGGCAGATGGCGTTTCCATGTCGTTGCATAGCTTGCGACGATTACCCACGGCTTTACAACGACGTGTCATTAAATTAGTATTAGAGGGTATAGACGAAAATGTTGCATGGCAATTTGCAGATATTGAAGCTGTCCTTGCGTTGGCTCCGAGCGAACGTAAGAGTCGCATGATGCTACCGCATGGTTGGATTGCTTCTGCTGTATTTGATATTCTACATATTGGACGATTCAAGTCCCCCGGCGAGCCAAAGGAATTGCCATGGAGCCCATTCCTATTGGATTGGTCCTCTTTTTTTTCTTTCCTGCGCTTTCATTGGGAAGTAGAGATGCAGGTGGTGGGTCGACCTAAAGCATTCGCGGCTTCGCATTGGAAGGCGTTCTTTGAACGCCAAGAGGAGGAAAAATTTATTTTTCGTCCCTGGATGGAAGGCGACCGCATTGAGCCGCTTGGCATGAAGGGGAGCAAGCTTGTTTCAGATCTGTTCGTGGAGGGAAAAATTGCACGCGAACTTCGGCCATTTTATCCTCTGTTGCTATGTGCAGATGAAATTCTGTGGGTGCCTGGGTTATGCCGAAGCCGCAGTCATTTGGTCGATAAGCATACGGCGCTCGTGCAGCAGATTGTTGTTCGCAGGTAAAATTATCAGTTTCATGAACTGATAATGCATTGTAAGGGATTAGGGAGGAAGGATATTGAGGGAAGATCTTCAAGAATTGCTGTTTTCGGCAGAACAAATCCAAATGCGCGTTCAAGAGATGGCGGGGCAAATTGCATTGGATTATAAGGGTAAAAATCCAATCGCTGTATGTGTACTTAAAGGTGCGGTGCTGTTTATGGCAGATTTGATGCGCTATATGGACATTCCACTGGAGATCGACTTTATCGCAATTTCAAGTTACGGGGCTTCGACCCAATCATCAGGGGTGGTTCGAATCCTAAAAGATCTAGACAGATCGATTGAAGATCGCCACGTGCTTATCATTGAAGATATTGTCGATAGTGGATTAACACTCAGCTATTTGCGTGATTCATTGTTGCATAGACATGCGCGATCCGTGAGAATCGCCACCGCGTTTGATAAACCAGATGGACGGACAGTAGATATTGTTCCTGATTACAGCGGATTCACGGTGCCTGACCGTTTTATTGTTGGGTATGGTCTTGATTACGCGGAGAAATATCGCAATCTCCCTTACGTCGGAGTATTAAAACCCTCCGTCTATGAAAAAGATAAGCACTGACGATAAAAAAGTGTCAGAGCTTTGAGTCATGTGACCTATGCGTGCTTTTTTGGCAGTGAGTATGTTACAATATTCCCGCCTTAACCGAGAGGAGGTTAGGAATGAGACGCTTTTATCAAAGCGCAATCTTCTATGTGCTCATCCTGCTAGTCATTATTGGCGTTTTGCAATACATCATGTCGGGGACGCAGCAGAAGACACAATTGACCTGGAGTCAGTTTGTCTCAGATATGCAGAACCATGAAATTCGTAGCCTGTATGTGACGGCGGATGGTGCCACACTGCAGTTGGATGGCACGCTGACAGACAACACCCAGTTTACCTCTCGGGCGTTATATAGTGATCAAATCGTATCGCAAATAAGCCAGTTGCCGAATGTGACGATTAGTGCACCGCCAAAGGAATCGTCTTGGCTAAGCTTTCTAAGTACGATCGTTCCCTTTCTGTTAGTGTTTGTGTTGATTTTCTTCTTGTTTAACCAAGGTCAAGGTGGCGGCAATCGCGTTATGAACTTTGGGAAGAGTAAGGCTCGCCTTTACTCAGAAGAAAAGAAGCGCGTGACATTCAATGATGTGGCAGGTGCGGATGAAGAGAAAGCGGAGCTTATAGAAGTCGTTGACTTCTTACGCGATCCACGAAAATTCACAGCAGTTGGTGCGCGTATTCCAAAAGGGGTCTTACTTGTCGGCCCGCCTGGAACAGGTAAGACACTATTAGCTCGTGCAGTAGCAGGTGAAGCTGGAGTTCCATTCTTTAGTATTAGCGGTTCTGATTTTGTAGAAATGTTTGTTGGGGTAGGTGCTTCCCGTGTTCGTGATTTATTTGAGACAGCGAAGAAAAATGCCCCGTGTATAATATTTATTGATGAAATCGATGCAGTTGGGCGCCAACGTGGTGCAGGCCTCGGTGGTGGACATGATGAGCGCGAACAAACCTTAAACCAGTTGCTTGTTGAAATGGACGGCTTTGCTGGCAACGAGGGGATTATTATGATTGCCGCAACAAATAGACCGGATATTCTCGATCCTGCACTTTTACGCCCAGGGCGATTTGATCGTCAAATTACTGTGGATCGCCCCGATGTGCGTGGGCGCGAACAAATTTTGCGAGTTCATTCAAGGAACAAGCCGCTTGCAAAAGATGTTGCATTAGATGTGGTTGCAAAACGCACCCCTGGTTTTACAGGGGCGGATCTGGAGAATGTCTTGAATGAGGCAGCGTTACTGACTGCTCGTAAAGATAAGACAGTGGTTGAAATGATTGAGGTTGATGAAGCCATTGATCGAGTGATCGCCGGACCTGAGAAACGCAGTAAAGTAATTAGTGACAAAGAGAAGCGTTTGGTTGCCTTTCATGAAGGTGGACACGCTGTAGCGGGTTATTTTCTGAAATCAGGGAATATGGTTCACAAGGTTACGATTATTCCACGAGGGATGGCGGGTGGATATACGGTTTCGCTTCCAAAAGAGGATCGCAGTTTTATGACTCGCGAGGATATTCTTGATCAAGTCGTGGAGTTACTGGGCGGTCGCGTTGCAGAAGAAATTGTTCTTGGCGAGATCAGTACAGGCGCATCAAACGACCTAGAACGTGTCACTTCCATCGTGCGTCGCATGATTACGGAGTTTGGCATGAGTACGAAATTAGGACCTATGCAGTTTGGACATCGTCAAGGTCAAGTATTTTTAGGACGTGACTTTTCAAGCGAGCAAAACTATAGTGATGCGATTGCGTATGAAATTGATCAGGAGATGCGTAGATTGGTCGACGAGAGTTATGAACGCACCCGCGCGTTACTCTCAGAACACCGGCCGCAGTTAGATCTCTTGGCCGCAACTCTTCTTGAAAAGGAAACTCTCGATGGCGAACAAATCCGGCAGTTGATGGAGTATGGTCGCTTGGTTGATGAAGGCGAAGATGGTGGTCCCAAGATTAAAATTGGCGGTCGAGGATTTGGCGACGATCCCACACCAAGCCTCTCTTGATCTTTACAATGTAGCCAGATATCCATCGATAGGTATACATGACGTGTGATTTTACCGTCCTGTATACCTATTGTCCATATTGTGGGGTATTCGAATTGAATTGGGACAGAGAGGAATGAAGATATTGTCTGATATCGGAGATTATGTCCTTGTTGCAACCGGGCGAGAAGGAAGGGTGTTGGCGTATGCTGCATATACGAGCTCTCTGGTTTCTGAATTACAACGACGGCATCAAACGTGGCCGGTAACGACTGCCGCGTTGGGGCGAGTTGCGACAATGGGCGCATTATTTACACCAACATTAAAACATGAAAATCATCAAGTTACATTGCAGATTCAGGGGGATGGACCCGCAGGTAAAATTGTTGTCGTTGCAACAGGGTCTGGGACAGTCAGGGGTTATGTTGACAATCCGTTTGTTGACTTACCGCTAAATGCGATTGGGAAATTGGATGTCGGTGAGGCCGTGGGGCATGAAGGCTCTCTTTATGTAGTGAAGGATCTGGGATTGCGGGAACCATACCGAGGGAGTGTACCTCTGGTGTCGGGGGAAATAGGAGAGGATTTCGCCTATTATTTTGTGATGTCAGAACAGGTGCCTTCCGCTGTTGCGGTGGGTGTACTGGTCGCGCCGGATCTCTCGGTACTTGCAGCAGGTGGAATACTGATACAAATGATGCCAGATGCGACGTCTGACGATATTGCGATCGTTGAAAGACGGGTAGCGGAATTGCCACAAGTGACATCGCTTTTGCACGCTGGTGAGATGCCTGAAGATTTGCTTGTGCACATATTGGGAGGGGATGTCAAAATTCTTGCCAAACATCCCATCCGATTTGCCTGTACTTGTGGGAAAGAACGATTAGGGCGGATTTTACTGTCGCTCGGCAAGCAAGAACTCACGGAGATGGTGGAGGAACAAGGGCAGGCAGAGCTGATTTGTCATTTTTGTGGCGGGAAGTATCTGTTTGATCGAGATGAATTACAAACGCTATGTGATGCCGCGAAGTAGATGGAATTCCATTTGGAGAAGATGGGGGATGTGAGCGTGGTGACTCAAGACATTTTACAGTTGATAGGGAACACGCCTGTTGTGAAACTGCAGCATGTGGTCGAGCGGTCCAGTGCCGATGTGTATGTTAAGCTGGAATGGTTTAATCCAGGTGGAAGTGTGAAAGATCGTGTTGCGCTCGGCATGGTGGAGACGGCGGAAAAGCAGGGAATCTTAAAGCCGGGTATGGCTATTGTCGAGACAACGAGTGGCAATACCGGGATTGGCTTGGCATTGGTGGGTGCTGCCAAGGGGTATAAGGTTACGCTTGTTATGCCAGAAACAATGAGTGTGGAACGGCGTAGTTTGCTTCGAGCGTATGGGGCCAACCTTGTATTGACATCAGGGTCAGAAGGCATGCGGGGAGCACTTGTCAAGGCGGAAGAGATTGCAGCGCAGGATCCGGAACGATACTACATGCCACGACAATTTGACAATCCTGCAAATGTAGCGGCGCATCGTGAAACGACGGGACCGGAAATTATTGAACAGATGCAAGGTGAGTTGGATGCATTCATCTCAACTGTGGGAACGGGTGGAACCCTCACAGGGATTGGGGAGGTCTTGCGCGATCGCATCCCAGATTGTAAGCTTATCGCTGTTGAACCAGTTACTTCGCCTGTGTTATCTGGCGGGCAAGCGGGTCCTCATAAAATTCAGGGCATTGGTGCAGGGTTTGTCCCGTCCATTCTAAATCGGGAATTGATGGATCGGGTGATGCTCGTGTCTGATGAGGAAGCATTTACGATGGCGCGACGATTGGCTCGTGAGGAAGGTTTATTAGTTGGGATTAGTTCGGGTGCGGCGGTTCATGCGGCACTCAAGGTGGCGGAAGAGTTGGGGACGGGCCACAAAGTCTTAACAATATCAGCTTCCAATGGTGAAAGGTATCTAAGTACGTCATTATTTGAAGAAGTGTAGATGAGCGAGGAAATGACAATGACGCAATTAGCGCAAACTACAGATGGAAATATTAAGCGGTTGCCGATCTGTAATGATATAGGGAAACGAACATTAATCATGGGTATTTTAAACGTCACGCCGGATTCCTTCTCGGATGGTGGAAAATATAACCGGGTTGATTTGGCGCTCAGTCACGCTGTGGAGATGGTTGAGGCTGGGGCAGATTTGATTGATCTTGGTGCTGAATCTACTCGCCCCAATCATACGCCAGTGTCTGCGCTGGAGGAGTGGGATCGTTTGCGCGAGTTTTTGCCCGCATTGCAGGACACGGTTCGAGTGCCGCTTTCTGTTGATACGTATAAGGCGGAGGTGGCGTGGCATGCGGTGGAAGCAGGCGTCAAAGTCATCAATGATGTTTGGGGTGGGGCATATGACCCTCTGATGTTTGATGTTGTCGCTCAAACAGGGGTGCCCTATGTCTTAATGCACAATGTGATGGGGCTTCCCAAAATTGCAGGAAATGTCGTAGAGGTTGTTTATCATTGGTTTGAAGGTCAGATTGAAAAGGCACAAAAAGCGGGCATACAGATGGAACAGATTATTCTTGATCCGGGGATTGGATTTGGGAAAACCTTGAAGCAAAATCTTGAGTTACTGAATCACCTGGATCGTTTTCAAGTGTTTGGGCGTCCACTACTCGTGGGTACTTCACGGAAATCGATGATTGGAACTGTGCTGGATCTTCCTGTTCAGGAACGCATAGAGGGCACAGCCGCCACTGTGGCTATCGCTATTGCGCGCGGTGCCGATATCGTACGTGTGCATGACGTGAAAGAGATGGCGCGTGTTGTCAAAATGACAGATTCAATGGTTCGCTGAGATGGATACGCATACTTGTTACGTGTCGCTTGGCTCAAATCTTGGGGATCGTGCAACTGTGTTGCAAAGAGCTTTTTGCGAACTTAATTCCATTCATCAAACACATATCAGGGCATGGTCGAGAATCTATGAAACCGAACCAGTCGATTGGTTGGAACAACCGGCGTTCTTAAATGCAGTGGTTAAGCTATCATCGAGTCTGTCACCGAAACAACTATTGGATGCTTTTTTATGTATTGAGAATAGGTTAGGCCGTGTGCGTACAGTACGCTATGGGCCGCGTATCATTGACGTCGATCTACTGTTCTATGACGATCTCGTGTTGAGTGAAGAGTCTCTTCAACTTCCTCATCCGCGCTTGCATGAACGCGCGTTTGTTCTTGTCCCAATGATGGAAATCGCATCTCACGTATTTCATCCGAGATTGCGGGAAACCATTTCGCAACTGTACGAACGTGTACATGGGAAAGAGGGGGTCACACTTTGTCTGAGTTATTTGCAAAGCGACTGCGCGCCTACCGAAAGCTAAAACAAATGACACAGCTTGAGTTTGCAACGACGCTTGGGGTATCTGTCGCTATCGTTGGTGGACTAGAACGCGGGACTCGGACACCAGATCCGGTATTGATTAAACGGATTGAGATGGTGCTCCAGGTGACAGATTTTGATCTGGGACTAGAGTAAAATTGCGTCTTTAGCGGTTGTGCGAATGGGTTTTTGTGAGGAGAGGCTAGCAATTGAAGAATGCAGAATTGAACCTTCGTTCTCTTTCTATTGGTGATGTGAAGATTGATAATCCTGTGGTTCTCGCACCAATGGCAGGAGTGTGTAATCCCCCATTTCGGATGTTGGCCAAACGTCTTGGCGCCGGGTTGGTGTGTGCTGAAATGGTGAGTGATAAAGCGCTTGTTCACCATAATGAGCGGACGCACCGAATGTTGCAAATTGTTCCCGATGAACACCCTGTGAGTTTGCAGATTGTAGGTTATGACAAGGAAACAATGGTACAGGCGGCTGAAATGGTTGTGCAAAGTACGAATGCCGATATTATTGATATCAACATGGGATGCCCTGCACTAAAAATTTATAAAAACGGATCTGGTGCTGCGTTAGCGCGCAATCCAGATTATGCTGCGGAGATAGTTGAAGCGGTTGTCAAACGAGTGGATCGTCCTGTAACGGTAAAGTTTCGTAAAGGATGGGATGATGGAAATGTCAACGCAGTAGAAGTAGCGAGGGCAGTGGAAGCAGCTGGAGCGCAGGCGGTGACTGTTCACGGACGAACAGCGCGGCAGATGTATGCTGGTAAAGCGGATTGGTCGATTATCCGCGAAGTCAAAGAAGCAGTTTCAATTCCGGTTATCGGCAATGGAGATGTGACATCTCCAGAAGACGCAGTAGAGCTCATGAGTCAGACCGGATGTGACGGCGTGATGATTGGTCGCGGCGCGCTTGGGAATCCTTGGGTTTTCAAGGAGGTTGTACATTATCTAGAGACAGGGGAGAGGCTTTCTGCACCGTCCGTACGAGAACGCATTGAGGTGGCAATTGAACACCTGTACTTGCTTGTGGAAGATAAAGGGGAATATACTGGAGTTCGTGAAATGCGTAAACATGCAGGATGGTATGTAAAAGGGATTCCTAATTCAGCACAATTGCGAGATCTCATCAATGTGCAAGAAGATCTGAGTAAAATGGAGAGCCTACTTCGTTCTATCGTGGACTAGCGCGAATAGTATACAGGGGAAAGAGCAAACTACAGAAACTGTTTAAAGACTTTGTCGTACCTTTAGTAACATAGACACTGTTTCTGAGATGCCTTCTTCGCAATAGTGAGCTATTTGCGTTGTTCGGGAAGCCTTGTCAGACAAGGGCTCGGAGTGAAGGGGAAAATAACTTTCCCCCAAAATAATACGAGAAATCAAGGGAAAAAGGGCCGAGATCGAGTGGTGAGGGGAAAATCCACCCCAACTGCGTGGGGCGGAAATAGAAAAGCAAGCAGGCCAACGATTCTCTGGTAAAATGGGAGTTGCGAGGATCCAATTTTACGAGGAGGTTGACCTGTACGGCCTTTACCACAACTGAAACTGTTTGACTGGCATGACATGCAACCGCTTGGCGATTTGGAGCGCCTGCGTCTGGCGCTCGAATCTATGCCGGACGAAGAACTGATGAGGGTGCTCCATTGCCACCGCGCCAAGGGTCGCAACGACTACCCGGTGCGCGCGATGTGGAACTCTGTACTGGCAGGCATTGTATTTCAACATGACGGGGTGGAGAAACTGCGCCGGGAACTCAAGCGCAGTGGACAACTGCGCGAGATGTGTAGGTTTGACGGATTCGTACCACCGCCGTGGGCCTACACGCGCTTTCTGCTAAACTTGTTCAAGCAGGCGTCGCTGGTTGATGCGATGTTCGACAAGTTGGTGCAACAACTGCGAGAAGCGCTGCCGGACTATGGGGAGCACTGGGCGATGGACAGCAAGGCGATTGCCTCATAGTAGGAATACGCGTTGACAGTCATAAAGGGATAGCCTATAATTACCGCAGATTCTGAGTCTATGACCTTTATGCCACTGTCGGGAAGTGCCTGACAGTGCTTTTGACCTAGTCGTTATTTTCATAGTTTGCGGACAGAGTTTAAAGGAGCGAATCATATGTCTGAAAAGGAAGTTCTCCTTACCCCGGCTGGTCTTAAGAAGCTAGAGGAGGAATTGGAGAATCTGAAGTCGGTAAAACGTCGGGAAGTTGCCGAACGGATCAAGGTAGCCATTGGTTACGGAGATATTAGTGAGAATTCTGAGTATGAGGATGCGAAGAATGAACAGGCGTTCGTCGAAGGACGCATAATTACGTTAGAAAAAATGCTGCGCAATGCGCGTATTATTAATGAAGAAGAAGTTGATACTGGCGTCGTCAGCATTGGATCGACAGTTCGTGTGCGAGATGTGGAATTTAAGGATGAGATGGAGTATCTCATTGTAGGTTCGGCAGAGTCGGATCCATCTGACAATAAGATTTCCAATGAGTCTCCGGTTGGGCGAGCGTTGCTTGGAAAATCGATCGGAGCGACTGTAGAGGTCAACGTGCCGGCAGGTACAATTCGGTATGAAGTACTCGCGATCAGAAAATAGCCTGGAACTCGCCGACTTTTTGTCGGCGGTTGTTGCACTGAGGAGTTAACTAAAATGGAACGTATAGATAACCCTGATGTAGGAGTTCAAGAGGAGAGTCTCGAGGATCTCTTTGCTGCTCGTCGCGCTAAATTACATTTTTGGCGTGAACGGGGGATTGATCCGTTTGGTGTCAAGTTTGAGATTACTCATCGTTCATCTGATATCATTCGCAAAGTGGAATCCATGTCGCGTGAGGAATTAGATGAACATAAAATTCAGGTGAAGATAGCTGGACGATTGATGTCGCGTCGTGGGCACGGGAAGGCTGCATTTGGTCATGTATTGGATTTGGATGGTACGATTCAAATCTACGCTCGCATTGATACGCTAGGTGATGAACATTATCAGGAATTTAAAGCGTTAGATATCGGAGATATCGTTGGCGTTGAGGGCTATGTATTTAAGTCTAATCACGGTGAAGTGACCGTTCATGTGGAGCGCCTCACTCTCCTTGCCAAATCTCTGCTCCCACTCCCTGAAAAATGGCATGGATTACGTGATGTGGAGACACGGTATAGACGACGCTATGTAGACTTAATTATGAATACAGATGTGCGAGAAACGTTTATTTTGCGTAGCCGCATCATTCAATCAATGCGCCGGCATTTAGAAGCGCAAGGATTTCTCGAAGTGGAGACGCCGACGCTGCATTCGATCGCAGGCGGTGCGGCTGCACGTCCATTTCATACGCATCACAACGCACTGGATATGCCGCTTGTCATGCGAATCGCTTTGGAGCTACACTTAAAACGGTTGATTGTAGGCGGACTTGAGCGGGTATATGAGATTGGCCGCGTGTACCGGAACGAAGGGGTTTCAACCCGTCACAACCCAGAATTCACGATGATGGAATTATATGCAGCTTACATGGATTTTGAAGATATGATGAAGTTGACCGAAGAATTAATTGAACAAATTGCCATCGATGTTCGTGGCACCACAGAAATGATCTATGGAGAACGCACGCTTTCTTTGCGCACGCCTTGGCGTAGAGTACATATGGTGGATCTGATTGCCGAGGAGACTGGAGTGAACTTCTTTGAGCTTCGGACCACTGCAAAAGCGCGAGAAGTGGCACATACTCACGGCGTGGCCATCACAGATACGATGGAATTCGGGCATATAGTCAATGAGTTTTTTGAACAGAAGGTTGAAGATACCATTGTGGATCCTACGTTTGTCTACGGGCACCCTGTGGAGATTTCGCCGCTTGCGAAGAAAAATGCTGAGGATTCGCGTTTTACTGATCGTTTTGAGTTATTTATTGCGGGGCGCGAATATGCAAATGCCTTTAGTGAGTTAAATGATCCCATAGATCAAAGAGAGCGATTTGAAGCGCAGTTGCGTGAGCGTGCACAAGGCAATGACGAAGCACATGAAATGGATGAAGATTTTGTCATGGCATTGGAATATGGAATGCCACCAACAGGTGGTCTTGGTATTGGTGTTGACCGCTTAGTGATGTTGCTTACCAACCAACCGTCCATTCGCGACGTGTTACTTTTTCCGCTAATGCGTTCTGTTGAATAGGACGAGCGATCCTATTTCCAAAAAAGGATGGGGCGAATGCGGTGGATGACGGCGAGCATGGCACCATTACTCTGGAGGAGTGGATGACGGTTGTCCTGATCGGGTCGCGCGTATTCGACAGAAGCTGGGTTGGGCAAGGTGTGTACCTGAGTTCGCGAAAAATGACGAACAGGCCCATATCCTGTCGACGAGGCGTAATGACGATTCATTCGCTTCTTCAGACCAGTCGAATTGGAAAAAAGTTGCGTGGGGCCTGCTCCCACTTAAGTGGCCTTGCATTTTTTTGAACAAGTGTATATAATACAAAGTGTCTTGCGGAAGTGGCTCAGGGGTAGAGCATCGCCTTGCCAAGGCGAGGGTCGCGGGTTCGAATCCCGTCTTCCGCTCCACATCGTAAGGGCCTATAGCTCAGTTGGTTAGAGCGGCCGGCTCATAACCGGTTGGTCCCAGGTTCGAGTCCTGGTGGGCCCACCATATGAGCATGATGTGCCCGTAGCTCAGCTGGATAGAGCGTTTGACTACGAATCAAAAGGTCGGGAGTTCGAATCTCTCCGGGCACGCCATTATTGCCTAGTATGACATGATTGGTAAAGATATACACATGCGGGTGTAGTTCAATGGTAGAACTCCAGCCTTCCAAGCTGATAGCGTGGGTTCGATTCCCATCACCCGCTCCAACATTAAAAGAGAT
>JAKACV010000091.1 GCA_021821085.1 Bacillota bacterium
GAACACGTATGACATTTGAAAAGTAGTGAAAGTTGTACGATGATTTGAACCGTTCCTTCAGTGGCAGCGATAGGGCAGTCACTGAAGGAACGGTTTTTTTGTGATGACAACTTGACAATCGCTGTAAGTTGGTGGTAGCATATTCAAGTGTGCCTAGATAGGATGAAGTGAAGGTAAATCCGTATTACAGCAGATAGCTACTTGGCTGATGTGTATGGTCGGATTAGCTTCTACTTTGCGAGTGTTGCAAAAAGGATGGCTGACCGGAGTTTATCTGACCAAAGATGCAGGGTTACACATCATCGCTTCGTTGCGTAGGTTGTGTGAAGAATCAAATGCACCTGTCTCTTGGTTGATTCGCAAGTGATTATAGATAGACTTGTGGATTGCGAATAGGAACTTCGACAGTTGGGATCTTGTGCGATCAATAGGCCGTATCGATATTTGAATAAATGATCGGTAGTCAACTGGTTTTGTTGTTTTTATTTACCTCAAAATGACCCACCAGGGTCAGTGGTCTTGAAAGCAAAAAATGATGACGCCGAATCGACACGTGGCGAACTTGAATGAGATTCGCTTCATAAGGAGGTGTGCAACATGCCGACGATTAATCAGCTTGTGCGTAAAGGTCGAATGGTCATTGAAGAAAAGTCCGGAGCGCCAGCATTACAGAAGGGGTACAACAGCTTCCACAAGGAGCAGACAGATCTTCCTTCACCGCAAAAGCGCGGCGTGTGTACCCGTGTGGGGACAATGACCCCGAAAAAACCAAACTCAGCTCTTCGGAAGTATGCTCGTGTGCGTCTAACGAATGGAATTGAGATAACGGCGTACATTCCTGGAATTGGTCACAACCTACAGGAACACTCCGTGGTGTTAGTACGCGGTGGTCGGGTAAAAGACTTGCCTGGTGTGCGTTACCACATCGTGCGTGGCGCGCTTGATACAGCTGGCGTAAAGGACCGTCAGCAGTCTCGTTCCAAGTACGGTGCAAAGCGCCCGAAAAAGAAAAAGTAACCAGCGTCATTTGTCGCTAACGTCTGCGATGGAATGAAGATGTTGGAAAGGGGGATTTGTCGATGCCGAGAAAAGGACCTGTACCGCGTCGGGATGTAATGCCTGATCCAGTATATGAAAATAAGTCTGTCACGCGTTTAATCAATAAGGTGATGTTAGACGGAAAGCGCGGAGTGGCGCAAAATATCGTTTACGGAGCTTTTGATACGGTGCGTGAACGTTCAGGGAAAGATCCAATGGAAATATTCGATGCAGCCATGAAAAATATCATGCCTGTATTGGAAGTCAAAGCACGTCGTGTAGGGGGATCCAACTATCAGGTGCCGATTGAAGTGCGTCCAGAACGCCGTGCGACGCTCGGGATTCGGTGGTTAGTCACCTATGCACGCCAGCGCCATGAAAAAAACATGGACGAGCGTTTAGCCAATGAGATTTTAGATGCGGCTAACAATGCTGGGGGCTCAGTCAAGAAGCGAGAAGATACACACCGTATGGCAGAAGCTAACAAGGCGTTTGCGCACTATCGTTGGTAGTACGATTGTTTAAAGGTTTGCGATGCACAAGGCATGGCTCACGATTGAAGAAGGGAGGAGGGATTTCATGTCTAGACAATTCCCGCTAGAGAAAACGCGCAACATTGGGATTATGGCTCACATCGACGCGGGGAAGACCACCACAACGGAGCGGATCTTATTTTACACAGGTAGGGTTCATAAGATTGGTGAGGTGCACGAAGGTGCAGCGACCATGGACTGGATGGTTCAAGAACAAGAGCGTGGAATTACAATCACTTCTGCTGCGACAACGGCCCAGTGGAAAGGTCATCGGATCAATATTATCGATACGCCAGGACACGTGGATTTCACAGTCGAAGTAGAACGCTCATTACGCGTATTAGATGGTGCTGTTGCTGTTTTCGATGCGAAGGGTGGAGTTGAGCCGCAGTCTGAAACAGTATGGCGACAGGCTGACAAATATGTTGTGCCGAGAATTGCATATGTAAACAAAATGGATATTATCGGTGCAGATTTCTATGCTTGCGTGGATCAGATCCGTAACCGTTTGAAGTCCAATCCGGTTGCTATCCAATTGCCCATTGGTGCGGAGGATCATTTCACAGGGGTCATTGACCTTGTTGAAAATCACGCCATCGTATATACAGACGATCTTGGAACGGCGTCTGAAGCTCGCGACATTCCTGACGAATATAAGGAAAAGGCCGCGGAGTTTCGAGTGAAGTTGCTCGAAGCCGTTGCTGAAGTCGACGAAGAAATGATGATCAAGTATCTCGATGGAGAAGAATTGACGGTTGAAGAGATTAAGCGCGCCTTGCGTCAAGGAACTACGTCTTCTCTTATTGTGCCTGTCTTATGTGGTTCGTCTTATCGTAATAAAGGCGTACAACCGATGCTTGATGCGGTAGTGGATTATCTTCCTTCGCCGCTTGATATTCCGCCCATGAAGGGACTTGACACGGACGGTGAACCATCGGAACGGCCGGCGGACGATAGCTCGCCATTTTCAGCATTAGCATTTAAAATTATGACAGATCCATTTGTAGGGAAGCTCGCGTTCTTTCGGGTGTATTCCGGCTCACTATCTTCGGGTTCGTACGTTCTTAACTCGACAAAAGGGAAAAGAGAGCGCATCGGAAGAATTCTTCAGATGCATGCGAATCATCGTGAAGAAATCCCGGTTGTTTACTCCGGCGACATTGCGGCTGCGGTTGGATTGAAAGATACTACTACAGGGGATACGCTTTGCGATGAAAAATCTGTGATTGTCTTGGAATCTATGGACTTTCCAGATCCGGTTATCTCTGTGGCAATCGAACCAAAGACGAAGGCAGATCAGGATAAAATGGGGATTGCATTAAATAAACTTGCCGAAGAGGATCCGACCTTTAGAACGAGAACCGATCAGGAAACGGGTCAGACGATTATCTCAGGGATGGGTGAACTTCACCTTGAAATTATTGTTGATCGGATGGTTCGGGAATTTAAGGTTGAGGCAAACGTCGGGAAACCTGAAGTTGCCTACAAAGAGACGATTCGCAAAAAGGTTAAGGCAGAAGGCAAATTCGTTCGACAATCAGGTGGTCGTGGTCAATACGGTCATGTTTGGGTGGAATTCGAGCCGTTGGAACGAGGCGGCGGTTACGTTTTTGAAAATAAGATCGTCGGCGGTGTTGTGCCGCGTGAATATGTGGCGCCGGTCGATGCGGGTATCCGAGAAGCAATGCAAAATGGTGTGATCGCGGGTTATCCGATGATTGATGTCAAAGCGACAATTGTTGATGGTTCATATCACGAAGTTGACTCTTCGGAAATGGCCTTCCACATTGCGGGTTCAATGGCACTGAAAAATGGTGCGAATAAAGCTGAACCAACGCTACTTGAACCGATCATGAAGGTAGAAGTTGTTGTTCCAGAGGAATATATGGGTGACATTATGGGTGACATTAACTCGCGGCGTGGACGTATCGAGGGGATGGAATCTCGCGCAGGTGCGCAAGTGATTCGTGGCTTTGTGCCGCTTGCCGAAATGTTTGGATACGCAACTGGACTTCGGTCACGCACTCAAGGTCGTGGAACGTATACGATGGAATTTTCTTCATACGAAGAAGTTCCGCGCTCTGTAGCGGCTGAAATTATTGCAAAAAACAAGGGACAATAAAACGATAAGGAGTTGATTTCATTGGGAAAGGCAAAATTTGAACGCAACAAACCACACGTAAATATCGGAACAATTGGTCACGTTGACCATGGTAAGACAACATTAACTGCTGCAATCACGACAGTTCTTTCGCTCAACGGCCAAGCTCAAGCTATGGCGTACGATGCGATTGATAGGGCTCCAGAAGAGCGTGAACGCGGCATTACTATCAATACAGCACACGTTGAGTATGAGACTGAGAGTCGCCACTATGCGCACGTTGACTGCCCAGGTCATGCTGACTATGTAAAAAACATGATTACAGGTGCTGCACAAATGGATGGCGCTATTCTCGTTGTATCAGCTTCTGATGGCCCGATGCCACAAACTCGTGAGCATATCCTCTTGGCACGTCAAGTTGGCGTGCCGCACATTGTTGTGTTTATGAACAAGTGCGATATGGTAGACGATGAAGAACTTCTGGAACTTGTTGAAATGGAAATCCGCGATTTATTGACTGAATATGAATTCCCTGGTGATGATACACCCGTGATTCGTGGTTCAGCGCTAAAAGCACTCGAAGATCCAACAAGTGATTGGGCAAACAAAGTCAATGAATTAATGGCTGCGGTGGATAGTTTCATCCCGACGCCTGTTCGCGATACCGACAAACCATTCCTAATGCCTGTTGAAGATGTCTTTACAATTACTGGTCGTGGTACGGTTGCGACAGGCCGCGTAGAGCGTGGGCAGTTGAAAGTTGGCGATGAAGTAGAAATCGTCGGATTATCTGAAGCGCCTCGCAAGACAGTTGCGACAGGTATTGAGATGTTCCGTAAATTACTCGACTTTGCGCAAGCAGGGGATAACATCGGAGCGCTTTTGCGTGGTGTTGATCGTAAAGATATTGAACGCGGTCAAGTTATTTGCAAACCAGGTTCGATTAAACCTCACACCTCGTTTGATGCGCAGGTGTATGTGTTGAAAAAGGAAGAAGGCGGTCGTCACACTCCTTTTTTCAACAACTATCGCCCTCAATTTTATTTCCGCACAACGGACGTAACGGGGATCATCACATTGCCAGATGGTGTTGAGATGGTAATGCCCGGTGACAACGTAACTCTTAAAGTAGAGTTAATTGCACCGATTGCTATTGAGGATGGAACGCGTTTTGCTATTCGCGAAGGCGGCCGTACTGTTGGTGCCGGCGTTGTTGTTGGCATTACTAAGTAAATAGCAGCAAGGGAAAAAAGGCTGGGTGCCATTGGTGCCTAGCCTTTTCGATGTGTGCGAATATGAAGTTCGGGTGAGCTTATCGAGCTTTTTTTCGCTGTTCCTTGTGCCCGGTGTAAGCGCGGGTTGTCTTACCTCGAAAAATAACTTTCTCCCAACCACTTTGCTCAAAGGGGCCTTTGAAAGTTCTCGTTTCTGAGAAAATGAGGACAGCGCAAAATGCTCTTGTCAGAAGTGAATTGGTTTATTCGCTACAAGCATGTATAATAGAATACATATGTTTTGCATTGTAACTAATGAGCTGTTTCATATGAAGGAGGCAAACGATGAGCGAACCGTCAGGCAGTGCTAAAGATACTTCGGTATCTAACGCGGCTGTGACCCGCAAATCTGGATGGCATAACCTATGGGATTGGATTAAGGCGATTCTTGTCGCTGTCGTTATCGCATATTTGATTCATCATTTCCTTTTTGCGCAGTTTCAGGTTTCTGGACTTTCTATGTACCCCACCCTTCACAACAATGAACGACTACTGGTCGATAAAATCCCTTATTACTTTGGTCCCCCTAAACCAGGGGATATTATTGTGTTCCGTTCTCCGTTTGGAGATGATTGGGTAAAGCGTGTCATTGGGACTCCGGGAGAAACCATCCGAGTATACGATGGTCAGTTGTATGTGAATGGGAATATAATCCAAGAGCCGTTTATCAATGGCCCTATGAATCCATATAAGAATTTCGGCCCTGTCACTGTTCCTCCTGGGGATCTGTTCGTTATGGGCGACAATCGCAACATTAGCGAAGACTCAAGAGTCATTGGGCCGATTCCGATTTCTTCTGTCATTGGTCGTGTTGACTTTGTGTTCTGGCCGCTTGATCATTTCAAATTTATTGGACCAACACAAGAGCACTACTTACCACAGGCGCCTTGACATTCAGGCTACAAGAGCGCATTCGAGCTATTTGCGTTGTCCGGGAAGCCTTGTCAGACAAGGGCTCGGAGTGAAGGGGAAAATAACTTTCCCCCAAAATAATACGAGAAATCAAGGGAAAAAGGGCCGAGATCGAGTGGTGAGGGAGAAA
>JAKACV010000092.1 GCA_021821085.1 Bacillota bacterium
TGCGGCTACAAACATAATAAAGACGACGAGCCACACATAGCCGACATAATAGTTGGGCCACGCATTCGAGTAATTAACCATCTCGTGCCACTCCCTTCACTTTCTATGACTTTATCGTAGTTTATCCGCGCTTGAAGTGGCAGGATCAAAACGACTAAAAAAACTAGTTAAAGAGGATGATAAATAGAATTGGTAGGTACTAGTTATTTCGGACTATGCAATTAGTCCTTCTTTAGCTCACGTGTATAAAGAAATATGACTAGAATGAAGATGATGATAGTAAGGGTTCCGAAATGTTTATGAACGACGATAATGACTGATATGTTGATGGAATTAGGCACTATAAGTGAGATAGAACAAGGGTGTGGTGTATATGCAAGTTGCAGCTTGGCACATTCGAGTGGCGCTTTTTAATTTTGCGGTGGGCGTGACACTTGGCTTATGTATGTCGTGGAATCCAGCGTGGTGGCAAGCGTTGTCTGAGATCCACGGGGAAGTAAATCCGTTTGGCTTTTTGACAATCCTGATTTTTGGGATGACATTTGCTGTGCTGTATTTGACTGCAGGCATTGAAGTAAATCGGATATGGGGATATATCCAATTAGTCATAGCGGAAGTAGGGGTATGCGCCATATCCTTTGGAGTGATATGGCAAAATGTCCTCCTGTGGCGTGGGGGTTGGATCTTGCAGTGTATGACTCCCGTGCTCTTGCTGATCAACATTGTGCGTGCAGCACGTAAGGCTCACACGATCAATATTTCAGAGCGGTTGACTCGCGTTTCAGAGCGTTTGAGCGGGAAGGTCCCAGCCTTCCTCTTTGACGACGCATCAATAAGATCGTCCGATGCAATCGGCAAGTTAGCCAGACGAGGAACGGATCTTGCTTTGCTTGTGCTAGTCGCGATGGAATGGATCAGTCTTGTGCGTGCACTGTGGCTTCGTCATGCTCCGAGTGGATGGATGGGATTTAATCCAACTTTGTTTGAGTACGGCTGAATCGTTGGTACGCTTCTCTTTGTTGGCCTCTTTTTGCATACGCGCATGACTCTGCGTTCGCACTCTGCTCGACTACTCCTTATTGGACAGGGTGCATGGTTCATTGGCATTGTGCTAATCAGCGTAGTAGGAAGTATATTTTTTGGGCATTTTATGCCCAGTCTGTACGCCGTAGTGCATCAGATAGGTATACGGTTGGTGGCGCTAGCTATTTTAATCTATGCTATTTCATTTATCATTCCGTCACGACAATCCTCACATGAGGTTCCAATTGCAACAAAGGTGGCCTGGATCACATGTTGGTCCTTTGCGATTTTACTCGCAGTACTCTTGTTTTTTAATGTTCAACCAGAAGCCCTTGTTGCGTTGCATTTGTTGTTTTTAGGATGGGCAGGAACACTCGTCTATGGAATGGGCTATTTGCTATTCCCTGCATTACTGGGGAGACCGAAGGTTTCTCGAGGTGCCTCTTTGACGCAATTGTGGATGGCTGTGGGTGGTGTTTCTCTTATGGCAATTGCATTTGGGGCGATGGAGCAACTGTGGTGGATTCCGAGACCCTTTGTCGTGCTTGCGACGGGGGGGACGCTTGCAACAATCGCGGCGCTTCTTTATGTGGGGTTCTGGTTGCGAAAACCTCAGGTTACTCGATTGGGGTGAATATTTCGACATAAATGCAGAATTATTGGCGCGTGTTCTTCACGTTTTTTATGTTCCTGAAGACGATATTACACAGGATGCAACAACGATTGAGTTGGGTCTACGTGGGGACGTCGTCAACGTAAAGTTACTGCTTAAAACAGAGCTGTTTGCGATGTTCGCGAGGTCAAGTGGGGCAAAGGGATTGATGGGGGAATAAGATTTGTCTCCATAGCAAGGTCGTGAATGGCGATTCTTAGAGAGCGTAATGGTTGAAATGCGAACATTCACCGCTTCCTTTACATCTACATCTACATCTACATCTACATCTACATCTACATCTACATCTACATCTACATCTACATCTACATCTACATCTACATCTACAACCGCGCCTACAGTTTACGGGTCAGTATAGGGCCTCGCAATCGCAGGAGATTTTTTTCGACGTTTTCTGTTGGTAATGGCATTTTTGATCTCTGGTCAATCATTGAATCAATTGTGCGGGGAGTCACCATCAACATACAGTATGTGCAGTATCGACTTTAGGATTGGATAGCCACTTTGTCTGACTATATCAAGGGCGATCTGTCATGTTTGATCTGGTCGAGTTTAAATAAAAAAACTCTTGATATTTTCTCGATACTGGATATACCCAGAGCTAAGATCCGCAGTAAAATAGCACGTAGTTCTATAATGCAGAACTACGTGCTGGGGCTATAGAAATTGTATAGCTATTTATTGAATCCTAGACATCGAAACTAATTATCTGTAAATACCATGCCGTTGGAGGTAAATGCAGTGCAAAAAACAAAGCGGTTGTTCCCGGAACAAATTGAGATGCGAATTAAAGAGAGCATTGGATCTTCTAAAGTAACTGTAGAATCCGATTTAGTCGACCAAATTTCAGGTCAAGAGAAACTGGTTGTGAAAGTGACCCCAGAATCTGAAGAAGAAGTCTCTGAAATATTACGTACTACCTATAATGATAAATTGGTCATTCTTCCATGTAGGGAAACACACAACAGAGGATAGGTAATCTCATCAAACCAATTGACGTGGTGATGTCAAGTGAACGACTTAACAGGGTCTTGGATTATTCCCCCACAGACATGGTTGTATCAGTACAATCTGGCGTCACGCTCACAAAGTTACAATCGGTACTTGGTGAGCATGGGCAGCAACTTCCCATCGATCCGGTGGTGTCCGACAAGGCCACCCTGGGTGGAATCGTAGCTACAGGTGCGAGCGGGTTTTTGCGTATCCTGTACGGAAGCCTTCGCGATATGACGATTGGCATGCGGACGGTCTACCCGGATGGAAACATCGTCAAAACCGGTGACAAAGTCGTGAAAAACGTTGCGGGATACGATATGACCAAACTGTTTATCGGTTCTCTCGGTTCTTTGGTCTTCATCTCTGAAGTCGCTTTTAAACTGCGCCCATTGCCAGCTCACGTGGAATTGTGTTTGTTGGCGGGGAGTTCCGAGCAGGTTCATCAATTGAGTTTGCGCATCGTGCGTTCGCATTTGATTCCAGCGCGAATGCAAGCGCTCACAGGCGGATTGACCCAACTCGAACAGGCCCACCGGCCTTTTGTGCTTGCGGTGGAGTCACATGAAAACGAAGCTGCGGCGGCGTATCAAACTCGTCAGCTGCTGCAATGGGGGAAGGAACTGGGCATGGTGCCGATATAGCGGGCGATGAGTTTTTTGACGGCATCGAAATTACGTCCGCTCCCGATGAAGAGACGGCCAAGGAGGCGCGTGCCCTATTGGTGGAGAGCGAGGGGATGGTGGTTTGCTTTGGCGCACAGCCTATCTTGCTCGGGAAAAAGGCCAATCTGAACTCGTTTGACGCTTTGGAACGTCTCGCTGCAATTGAGTTGGTTAAGAGTGGGGTCAATGCCGCATACGCCCTCGGAGCGCAGAAACTGGGGCTCTTAAGTGGTCCCGCCGTCGAGCCGCGCTTACAAGATGAGGCTGCGGGCCTGTTGGTGGAATCTCTGCAGGAGATTGTTCGTTACGCCAATCAACAAGGGGACCTCCAGGTAACGCTCGAACTTTTCGACCACGCGACTGACAAGCGCTGCCTGGTCGGGTCTACTCGCCTCGCCGTGGAGGTTGCGAAGGAGGTTCGCAAGGTAGATCAAAACTTTGGTTTGATGGTTGACTTGAGCCATCTGCCGATGCAGGGTGAGTCGCCCGCCAAGGCACTGTCCACCATGCGGGGCTACCTGACGCACGCTCACCATGGGCAACTGTGTCATCTGTGATCCGTCCGATCCGCTGTATGGGGACACACACATTCGCGTTTCGGGTATATTGGAGGAGAGATTGACGTGCCGAAATTAACAGAATACCTGCGAGCTTTAATGGAGTTTGGGTACTTGACTGAAGGGTGCAACCGGATGCTGGCGTTTGAAATTAAACCCGCACCGGGTGAATCTTCCAAGGCCATCATTGCCCAAGCGAAGAGAACGTTGCGTCAGGCTTGGCAGCGGATTTAACCCTTGGCAAGGGCTAATTAATGCATGAGGAGAATCAAAATATGAACAATAGATAATCCGGTAAAGTCGTTTGATTCTGCTTTAGCACCGCAAACCTCTTCCATTAGGGAGAGGTTAGGTGCGTCATTGTCGAGCGGCGCGGTTGCACCGATCCGCCACATTGTTCGGAGCAGCATCCGTTAGGACACCAAGGCCTCTCACACTTCTGAATGGAGTGAAAATCGATACGTGTTTTTCCCACTCCTTTTTGCTTCATATAGCGCGTTATCGGCCTCTTTAAATAGATGGCGCAGGGACTCTATTCCTGATGTATCCTGCGCAACACCAATGCTTACACCCACAGATAACTGCTGATTTTCCCATGGAATAGGTTCTTGAACGCGTGTAAGCATGCATGTAGAGATCCGATGGACGACAGACTTTGGCATGTCGGAATCAATGACAATCACAAACTCATCCCCTCCATATCGGCACAGCGTATCTTCTGCGCGCAAACACTCTTTGAGACGCTCTACGACCACTTGAAGAACAACATCTCCCGCTTTATGCCCATACGTATCGTTAATCAGCTTGAAGCGATCCAAATCTGCAATAATCAGTGTGATAGGGCAGGGAGATTCGCCTTGTCTAGTGATAATTTGATCGAGTTTCCACTCAAAATATGCGCGATTCGGAATCTGTGTGAGCGCGTCATGAGAAGCCTGATAAGCAAGTTGCGCTTGTATGGATTCCTTCTGTTGTTCCGTGCGCAAAAAACGGAGTTTATCTGTCAAATTATCCACCAGCGATTGGAGTAATGTAATGATCTCTTCAGAAAATAAATGAGACCCTCCTAAAACAGTGAGTACTCCTATCTGATCCCCATCAAAAATGGGGAACGCCCCCACGGAGTTCAGAAGTCCGTCTGACATAAATCGAAAAACTCCAGGTCCGGGATAGCGTGTGGTTTCTGCATAGTCATTCACAACAATTGATTTTTTAAAGAAGAATACATCTCCGACAACAGTCGGAGGGTCATCCGGGAGACCAAATGATAATTGTTGAATATCCTGATCAAAAAAAGCTGCCATTGCAGGGTTTTCAAAAAAGCGACTTTTAATATCCAGCCGATGATCTTTTTTAATTCCGATATAACATGCCAAGGCAGTGGTTTGCTTCATAATTAACTCCCCTAATTGATCAAAGAGAGTCTTTGAATCATTGACGTGTAAGAGCAACTCATTGGCCTTAGCTAAGGCTTCGTAAAAATGGTGAAGTTGAAGGAGTTCTTTGTCATTCTCTTGATTCGTGAGCACTTCCCCAATGAATTCCACTAATCGAATACCTAATTGAACCAGGTCCTCATCGAAAATATGTTTTTCTTTGTGATAAACCTCTAAAATTGCATAGCGTTTTTTCTTGCGAAAGATCACAAAATCGGCGCTAGACTGCCATTCCTGCTTCTTTTCTATAAATTCAATCCAAGGAGACATGACTGAAGAAGTTTCCCAATCATTTTCAACTTGATAGGTTCCCGATCTCCATGCACGACCTGCAGGTCCTTGTGCCAAAAGCCCTGAATCGACTCGGATCTCCACATGATTGATGTAGTCTTGAATGTGTTCGCCTGCGAAATAGGGGAACTGAATCATTCCCTCCGCATTGGGAATGCCAATCCATGCCCCGGCAAATACATCCCGATTAATCAATGCATCACAAAGTAACTGCAAGAGTTGACCTTCTGTCATGTTCTGTTGTGAAATTTCCGCGATTAGACCTAGAAGG
>JAKACV010000093.1 GCA_021821085.1 Bacillota bacterium
TTCTTGCTTCAACGACCGTTACTGCAGGTCTTACAATGATCTCCACAAGCGGAGATTCGGCACGATCCATGCCTAATGGATTCAAAGGCTAGTTGGTTTGTCGCAGCATTTCCAAGCCGCGATTCAGGATGTTGATCGCTGCATTGTAAGCGTAAAACCTGACCCACCTATCTACGCGTACGAACTCTTGAGATAATCGCCTCATGAATTCCATTTGGTGGCGATCATCTGTGACGCAAGCGGAGAAACACGAGTTAAGAGTACTATGGAAAGATCGCGTTCGCGATTTTCGTGCCAAAGGAGACCGAACGTCACAAGCATCGCTTATACCCCCACACCTTATCATTTAAGTATACCTTTTAATGACGACTTCTTGGAATGCAGCGAGTACAGCTTCCTGCCAATGCGTCATGTCATCTTCTTGCGCGTTGCTTTGATTTAAGGTGGCCTACTCATCCAAATATTGTAACCAGACAGCATCCTCCAAAAAAGCCCCCTTTGGTTTCTCTACCATTGGGGGCGGGGTAGGTGGTTTTGAGAATCTCCTAGTTGCTCGCGTTTTCTAGAAATTCACCGTCAACCAACTTTTCTATCGGCTTTCCTGTTGCACGCAAATGTCAAGATCGATAAATACCTTTTCATAAATTAGTATCCACAATGTTTCGCTTTTGCTTTTTGCCAGGCAATTTCACGCTTATATTCAGCCTCCGCGTCGAGCGACGAGAAGGCACACGAGGTCTTTAAGTGGGTGGATACGCTCATCAGTAACTTGAAAAAGTTCATCGATGGTACCTACCATGGACGAGAAGAGCATAAACAAGCGTATGTGGAGGAGTTCGTCTTTCGATTCAATCGTCGAGGCCTGGGAAACAGAGTGGTGGAACGGTTGTTGAACGCATGTGCACTTGCCACGCCCTGCATTCTTCTCTATCTCCTTAAGTGGGGTCTCATCCCTGAAGACTTTTGTATCTTTATATGTATGTTCAGAATTTCTTTGACGATTTGGGCTTTGAATTCAGGCGAATATTGTTTTTTCATAGTTATAGTTTACCCTAACTGTCCCCCGATCTGGTATCCAGATTCTTGGGTCCACTATATTAATTCACCTCTATGAGTTCAATAGATTCTTGATAAAGACCATTCCAAAAAATTCTAACTTCATTAGCAAGTTCTGATTGTACCTCTGGTGGGCGAGTCTGTATATTTGATGAGAATTGAAAACTCGATCTGGAGCAGTATCATTTTAGTTGAGTCAGTGAACTCGTAAATCTGGAAAGAATGATAAAAAAAGAAAGAAGGTACTATACACTACATTTGCTGTACTAATTCGTGAGTGGTATGAAGAAGGACTTCTCCTTGCTAAGGAACGCATGGGGCAACTGAGATCGACACAGGCTATCTTGTACGGTATGCAAATGGCGATAGTAGAAGAGAGAATACGGATAGACAAAGAACCGCTAAAGAAAATCGCGTACATCCCGCACCCCAAAAATACCCGATGGCTCAAGTGATCATTGTTGGGATTGCCCAAACGTGTCTTTCGAGTGATAATGGTAAGGTAGTTTGGCAGATTAGCGGTGTTAAAGGTGCATTTGAGGAAGTCTGTATTGAGAAACGATTTCTACCCAATCGGCGTATTAAAGGAAATTTAGTTGCGATACAAACGATGCGCAAGGATGGCGTCATTCGTGCAATTAATCCTATCATGGACGTTATCATCCACCCAAGCGGATGTGTATGGCTGGATAGCCAGCATGAGAAGGATCTATATGAAGAGTTTACTTATGCGTCGTTTGCAAATTGAAAAGCCATTGCGCCCACATGACACGTGGTTTGGATACCGACCGGATTTTGTGCTTAGAGGATTGTCGAGACCTGTGATCGTTGAGGTGTGGGGACGGATGGACGATCTGGTCTATGCGGCGCATGCAGAAACAAAGAGAACGGTGTATCTGGCGGCTCAACAAGCAGGCGTTATCCATTTTTTAGAGTGGGACGTGAGTCTAGGTTCGTTCCGTCCTATGTTAGACAAATTAGATCAGATGAGAAGATAGATCCATTGAAAAGTAAGGTGTTGATCCATATAGATGATCAAGATTGGGATAAAAAGGTGAATGAGTGGGTCGATCAAAGTTTTGATCTGGTTTCGAGCTGGCAAATACTTGCGGAAGAAGATCGCTATCAGATTGCATCTGACAAGTTGGAATCAGTGTAATTTTTGTTGCGCGTGATAATGAGGCAGTTGAGATGGTAATATACGGGGTAGTTTTCAAATGTCAAGTGTATTTGAGGGGTTTTGGCGTCCTCTCGCTGTTGCTTCGCTTCAGGCGAGAGATTACCCGATCCCACAAATGGGGACTCTCCTGTTTTTTTTGCGGTACCTATCCATGTATGCAATGTCTTAGGGGATATCCCTAAGTCACGCGTCACATGAGAAACGGTTTTTTCACTTTTCATTGCCAACTGTACGACTTCCATTTTAAATTTTTTATCAAATATTTGACTCATAGTAGACACCTCATGCTTAGTATGGATTTCTTTGTTCCGCTTGTCTATTATTTAGTCTAGCATCACTATGAGAGATTATTTACCAAGTGTTACCTCCAGATGGAGGAGGCCATGAGCCGAGTAATTGACGTAAAAGGACGATTTGACCAAGATGATAGCTGTTGTGGCCAACGAGTGATTCTAATACTTCAATGCGGGATTCTTGTGGTCTTGCCAAGAGATTCCCATCTAACTCGATAGCTGAAGCTTTCTCTGCCGATACCAATCCAGACAAAAACCGCTTGACTGTATCGAGCCACTGTTGCTCATTGACTGGACCTCGAGGACACTTCCATGAATAACTTGCGTGCTCAGGAGACGTAGGATTGTCGCCTTCGAGCAACAATAGGCAATAATCCTGCCAATAGATTAAGTGATTTAGAATTTCCCAGATAGAATGTGAAGCATCTACAGGTTTCTCGCAAACAATCGTCCAATCAATGGCCTCAAAAACAGCATCGGGCGATACATGAGCCATCCTCCCATTGAGTCCGTTAGAAATCGCAGTTTTAAGTGAGCCTAACAGTTGGATCATCTCCTCATCATATTGGGTCCACTTATCAATCTATTCAGATCGCTTGTGTAACTCTCCTGCCCTGATGCGCCATATCGCACCAAGATTAATATTGCATATTTATGTATCATAGGGTCAGAATCCTTCATGAAGAAGGGTCAAAGGTATTTTTCAAGTTCAAGCTCATCATGAATTGGGATTTTGTAATATCCTACTTGAGGAATCGTCGGCTTGAGCTTCCGTGCCTCGTCAATTGCGTTAGGATATATTGCGGTTATTCGGTATCCACGTCGTTGATAAAACCGTAATGCATCTAAGTTATCATTCGAAGTTATAAGCCAAATACGACCTATACCAGCTTTTTGTACAGTTTGTTCAATTGACGAAATCAAAGCACTACCCACGCTTACCCCTTCAACTGTGGCATTAATACTCATCAATTCACATCCATCGGTATCAAGATTATAGGTTGCCGCCCCTACTCGAACCCCGTCAGCCCGAGCAACAACCGAATCCAAATCTTGAAAGCGATAGGTTGTACCTTTAGACACCATTGTTTCTCCGTTCCACTCATTTAGCCACAAGTTCCTACCCCAATCTCGATCATCTTCGGTCAATGGTGGAGTCACTTGTACATTCCCGGTAATCTCCATACTTATTCCCCCGATTTTTGCTTGATTCGCTCTTCAACCCTTCTGTCCAACAGCTCAAGAGGCACAAGCTGGTCACTGACACATATTCATGCACTGAACGCATACTATTCTTCTGGAATTCCTGCCCACGGCTAATGTAAGTTCACTAATTTTAAGATCATCAAATCTTCATCAAGATAATGCGCGTTGAATTTCAAGGCATGTGGTTCTACGCCGTAAACTTCAAAGCCAAGCGAGGTGTAAAGCCGTTTTGCAGGTTCGTTATTAGATACAACTGTTAAATGTATCTGTTCCAGTCCTTCACATTCTCTTGTTGCCGTTTCAATGAGGGCGAATAGCAACGATCTGCCTATCCCCTGTCCGCGAAATCCAGGTTCTATATACATTCCATAGATATTTCCTTTATATGCAGTCTTCAGTCGATCCTCACGAACAAAATTAACAATGCCAATTAATGACTGACTGTCGTCGATACATCCCAAAGTAAACTTGTTTGCCGTTTGTTGTATCCTCTCAGCAAACTTCTCCAAAGGTTTTACTGCTTCTTGCTCATATGTTGATCCAAATGAATCCGGATCGTTCTTTAATGCCCGCAACCGAACTACCTGATACCGTTGTGCGTCGAATTCATCCAGCAAACGAATGTTCATAAATTCACTTCCAATCCGGTAGTCCCGTAAGGTGGTTTCAAATACCCTAAAATTCAAACTTCTTGTTCAACATTCCTGCCCTGGTGTGCAACAAACTTGGCGTAATGCAAACGTATGTTTATGCAGTAGCTAAGTCACTGGCTTCATGCGGTTTCAGCACCCTAGAGACATACGTTTCCAAGTATCACTCATGCACATTGTTTTTCCGTACGGTTCGGAACCACTAGTAAAACCGATGCTTTCATAAAATCCAATTGCATCCGGTGACGAAATAAGCATAATTAATGCTTATTCATCAAGGAGTTTCGCTAGTTGCTGGACCATCTCCCGACCGATTCCTTGACGTTGATATACAGAATCTACAGCAAGATCGTTGAGGTAACAATCAAAACTGAAATCAGTCATGGCTCTCAATAAACCAACAATCGCAGCCCCATCCCAAGCAGAAACAATCACGTTTGAATGCTGTAAGCCTTTTTCGATGTTCACGGAAGCTAGTGTTGGCGCGGACTGAAGAGAGCCTTAAAAATAACTTTCCCCCACTGGACTGCTCAAAAAGACCGATGGATCAGGATTAAGTAGTCGTAAAGCAGTGTCCTACCGTCAAATTCACCCCAGCATAATTTCACAAAAAATAATACAGGTGCGCCCCAATTTAGTAGAATGGAAGTACCTAATCAACCAATACCAAGGGGGTTCACCTGTATGGCGATTATACCACAACTCAGCTTATTTTCATGGAATGAAATGGATTCTCTGGGCGACTTGGCGCGCCTGCGATTGGTGCTGACTTCGATGCCTGACGAGGCGCTTTTAACTCGTCTCCTGGAATTCTGGTTGACCTCATAATACGAACGGGCAGTTAGTCCCGGATGACTTCGTGATCTGTTACAATTGAAATGAATATACGTTCTTGTTGTCGTGCATGAAAAGACATTCAACAAAGGGGATATATCAAAGTAAATGGACTTCAACAAATCCGATTTTTTGGAATTCCTTATTGAAGCAAAAAGAGCGACATATGCAGCTCAGGGAGATGACGCTTCAGTTGCTCCGTTGATTGATGGCTCGAAGCAACTGGAATTTCGGAACGGTGACTATCTATACCGTGATGTTTACTTCGGAATGTCCTTTTTCGTTGGTCAGGAAACCATTTACTATAAGAGTCGTCCTATATGGTCAATGTCTTATGCAGGTGGCGTTAATCAAAAATTTGACTTTGATTATGTTGGAGAAATTTATGCCTTTCTGCGAAAAGCAATGGGGGCAATTACACCTCATAATCCGTATCGAGGACCCCAAAAATTCATAGATGGGAATTTCATTTATACCGATAGCAATAAAGGGGAAATTGGATGGTTTTGTGTTTGTCAAGCGAAAAGTTGACCACCTTGCTAAACGAATTGTTGACCACCCCGTGGTGGAAAAACTAGGACGAATATTCTGGGTTAAGCTGGTTCAGGATGGTTCAGGATGGGTCATGTTCCTT
>JAKACV010000031.1:0-24797 GCA_021821085.1 Bacillota bacterium
CAAACTCTTCATTCATGTCTCATCTCTTACACTCGCGTGGTTTGTCTCTCGTTGCATTTAGTTTTCAAGGATCCACTTGCTCTCTTCTCTTTCGTCTCCGCTTGCGGCGACAGGTAGTAATATAGCATATCCATAATTGCTATGTCAATGCAATTGTGGATTTTTTATTTTAGATTTTTAGGTAATATAAGATGAGTAATGATTCCAACCATTAAAAGCAATATAACCAGCGATATCATCATTGCGCCTTGTTCCACTACAAAAGCCACGAAAAAACCTCCTCACCATCTTTTAGCTAGCCTTAGATCATATAGAAAGGGCATTTACCCCTTCACTCTTTCTATATGACTTTAAGGCGTAAATAAACGAGATTGTTGTCACAGTTAATCTTGTTGTTCAGAATCATCCTCAAGAGCATCAACTTCAGACGAAGCAACTCTTGCGACAGAACTTACTTCAGAATCATCATCTAGATTAATTAGACGAATTCCTTGAGTATTCCTGCTTTTAATTGAAATTTCATCAATAGGTAGACGAATCGCCACGCCAGTGTTTGTAATGATCATGAGGTCCTCATGATTGTGAACTACCTTCAAGGCGACGATATACCCATTTTTCTTGGTAACATTAAGAGTTTTTACCCCTTTACCACCACGTGTTTGACTACGATAATCAGCAATAGATGTACGTTTTCCATACCCTTTACTACTTACAACAAGCACCGTTGTATCTGATTGCACGACATCCATACCGACAATTTCATCTTCTTTTTCCAAAGTAATACCTTTAACACCCGCTGCAGTACGTCCCATTGGCCGAACGTCAGACTCCGGAAAACGAATCGACATGCCATGTTTCGTGCCCATGATGATTTCTTGTTCCCCATCGGTTAAACGTACGCCAATCAACTCATCATCTTCTCGTATCCCTAACGCGATGAGTCCAACTTTGCGGATATTTGAAAATGCACTTAGCGATGTCTTTTTGATAATCCCATCTCGTGTAGCCGTAAATAAATAATAATCATCAGAGACCAGCGCCTCCTTACTTACCGGAATGACCGCAGAAATTTTCTCTCCTTGTTCAATATTCAATAGATTGATAATTGGTACACCTTTTGCAGTCCGACCAAGTTCGGGTACCTCATATGCCATTAAACGATATACTTTGGCTCGATTTGTGAAAATAAGCAGATGGTTATGTGATGAGGTAATAAATAAATGTTCGACAAAATCCTCATCTTTAGTCCCCATTGCGGTGATCCCGCGTCCGCCTCTTCTTTGACTGCGATACGTACTTGAGGGTGCACGTTTAATATACCCTGCATGAGTAATCGTGATAACGACTTCTTGTTCCTGAATGAGATCTCCTTCATCCAAATCGTCACCAACAGCTGCGACAATTCGAGTCCTGCGTTCATCGCCAAATTTATTACGAAGCTCTAGAATTTCTTGGCGAACAACTTCAAGAACCTTCGCTTGATCTGCTAAGATAGCTCGGTATTCCGCGATTAAACGTTGTAACTCTCGATATTCATTTTCAATTTTCTCACGCTCTAAACCTGTTAGGCGCTGTAAACGCATATCTAAAATTGCCTGTGCTTGTTCTTCAGATAGAGAAAAAGTTGTCATTAATCCATTTCTGGCAATTTCAGCAGTTGCTGAGGAACGAATTAACGCAATTACTTCGTCAAGATGGTCAAGTGCAATACGCAATCCTTCTAAAATATGAGCGCGTGCTTCTGCCTTTCGCAAATCAAATTTTGTACGTCGAACAATGACCTCTTTTTGATGTTCAAGATAATGATAGAGCAGTTCACGTAATGAAAGAACTTTAGGCTGTCCATTCACTAAAGCAAGCGCATTAACACCAAATGTGGTTTGTAATTGAGTATGCTTGTATAGATTATTCAATACCACTTGCGGTCTGACATCTCGACGTAATTCAATAACAATTCGCATGCCTTTGCGGTCACTCTCATCACGCAAGTCAGTAATACCGTCGATTTTTTTCTCCCTGGCTAATTCGGCGATTTTTTCAATTAATCGAGCTTTATTCACTTGATATGGAAGTTCGGTAATAATAATACGCATTTTCCCATTTGCAGCTTCCTCGATTTGGTCAACCGCACGAATGGTGATGGAACCTCGTCCTGTTTGATACGCTTTTTTTATACCCTCTCGCCCAAGAATAACTCCATAAGTCGGAAAATCCGGACCTTTAATCACTGTCATTAGATCCTCTAACGTGGCATCTGGACGATCAATTAACATAATGACCCCATCAACGACTTCAGTTAGATTGTGTGGAGGCATATTCGTAGCCATTCCAACCGCAATCCCGGAAGAACCATTGACAAGTAAATTAGGAAAACGGGAGGGCAGCACAACCGGTTCCTTTTCACTACCATCATAGTTTGGTTGAAAATCCACCGTCTCTTTGTTAATGTCGCGAACCATTTCAATAGCCAATGGAGTCATACGTGATTCCGTATATCGCATAGCAGCTGCAGAATCCCCATCAACGCTTCCAAAATTGCCGTGGCCATCGACTAACAAATAACGAGTTGAAAAGTCCTGCGCTAGACGAACCAATGCATCGTAAACTGCAGTATCACCATGAGGATGATATTTAGCAAGAACGTCACCGACGATACGAGCCGATTTCTTATAGGGTTTTTCTGGAGTCATACCAAGCTCTAACATTGCATAAATAATTCGTCGATGTACTGGTTTTAATCCATCTCTTACATCCGGAAGTGCGCGACTTACAATTACACTCATTGCATAGTCAATAAAAGAGTGCCGTAACTCAGATGTTATATTTATCGGCAATATCCTACCGTTTTCGGCCACGAAAATCCTCCCTCAATAATACCTGCAATCGAAGTTCAGACTAAATATCCAAATTACGCACGTATTGTGCATGTTCCTCAATAAACTCTCGGCGTGGTTCGACTCGATCACCCATTAACACGCTAAAAATTGCATCTGCATCGATCGCATCTTCTAGTGTAACCTGCAAAATAGTTCGCGTACTTGGATCCATCGTCGTATCCCAGAGTTGCTCTGCATTCATTTCGCCCAAGCCCTTATAACGTTGAATCTCAACACCATTTTGCCCAATCTCCTCGTATAACCGTTGCAATTCAGCGTCGTTATAAGCATAACGCACCTGCTTGCCTTTGGTTACTTTATAAAGCGGAGGTTGCGCAATATACACATATCCAGCGTCAATTAATTCACGCATATAACGATAAAAGAATGTGAGCAACAAGATGCGAATGTGACTTCCATCCACATCAGCATCTGTCATAATCATACATTTGTGATATCTAGCTTTTGTGATATCAAAATCATTTGATATACCCGTTCCTAATGCAGTAATAATTGCCCTTATTTCAGTATTAGATAAAATTTTATCTAAACGGGCTTTTTCTACATTTAAAATTTTCCCACGCAAAGGCAAAATAGCTTGAAAGTGGCGATCTCTACCCTGTTTTGCTGAACCGCCAGCAGAGTCGCCTTCAACGATATAAATTTCGCTAATTGAAGCATCTCGACTTGAACAATCTGCTAATTTCCCTGGCAATGAACTCACTTCTAAGGCACTTTTACGACGTGTTAATTCACGAGCTTTTCGCGCCGCTTCACGAGCTCTCGCTGCTGTAACTGCCTTTTCAATCACCTTTTTCCCGACACTCGGATTTTCATCTAAAAATGTGCCTAATTTTTCTCCGAAGAGACTTTCGACTATTCCCTTAACTTCACTATTGCCTAATTTTGTTTTTGTTTGACCCTCAAATTGTGGATCGAGAATTTTTACACTTACGATCGCTGTAAGACCTTCGCGCACATCATCCCCACTTAAATTTTGATCAGATTCTTTAAGGATGTTGTTTCGTTTAGCGTAATCATTGAGGATTCGAGTCAGGGCTGATTTAAATCCTGATTCATGCGTTCCACCTTCAACCGTATGAATATTATTAGCAAAAGAAAAGATATTGCTCGTATATCCATCGTTATATTGCAAAGCAATTTCAATTGTCACCGTGTCTCTTTCACCCTGTATATACACAGGTTCTTCATGCAAAACATCTTTTCCGCGATTTAAATAATCAACAAATGACTTAACTCCACCTTCGTATTGGAAGACTTGTGACCGCTCCATTCGTTCATCTGTAAGTGTAATTTTAATGCCTTTATTGAGAAACGCTAATTCGCGTAATCGCGTTTGTAATGTCTCATAATTGAATTCAATTGTTTCGGTGAAAATTTCACTATCTGGCAAAAAGGTTACAACCGATCCAGTTTCTTTCGATTCCCCTATCATCTCCAAATCAGTTGAAGGAACGCCGCGCGAAAAGATTTGCCGATAGAGTTTATTATTTCTTTTTACGAGTACTTCGAAACGTTCAGATAAAGCATTCACGACAGATGCTCCGACTCCATGAAGTCCACCAGATACTTTATACCCTTCTCCATTGAACTTTCCTCCAGCATGAAGGATCGTAAGTGCTACCGTGACTGCCGGAAGTCCTGTTTTCTCGTGTATATCTACTGGGAAGCCACGCCCATTGTCTTGTACAGTCACAGATTGATCTTTGTGCACAGTGACTGTGATTGTGTCACAATGACCAGCCAATGCTTCGTCGATTGAGTTATCGACAATTTCCCAAACAAGATGGTGCAATCCTCGTGGGCTCGTTGATCCAATGTACATACCAGGACGTTTACGAACTGCTTCAAGTCCTTCTAAAACAACAATTTGAGCAGCGTCGTAGTTGCCTTTTTCAATCTCATTTGTCAATCATTTCGCCTCCAAAACGACCATTGCCTTATTATCACTAAGAATTACGAAATAAACGCTATTCGTCTTTTAAGTGTAACTGTTGAAATGGGTGAAATATACACTTTTCCTTCTGTTATCACATAGGATTTTGGTTCACCAAGTGAAATATCATTAACTTGACCATGTTCCATGGCATTGCGTAGAAAGGTGTTATTCGGAGGAGAAGATTTCCAGGGTTTAGAATCAATGATGACAATGATGTCCTCCCAATGCAAGATGACATCTCCGCCAATATCCAAATACAAGATACTCACCCCTCATCTGTTATTATACCATGCGCAATTTTAAATACCTTCCCATGTATACTTGTTTTAAGACGGCCTTCTAAATTTGTGGTTGTAAGAATCGTTTGTGCGCCGTGTAGTCTAGTTAATAAATGTTCTTGACGGGAAAAGTCTAATTCAGAAAAAACATCATCAAGAAGTACAACTGGCAATTCATTTGTTTTGTCAGTAATGTAATCAAATAAAGCAAATTTAAGGGCTAATATTGCGGTTCTTACTTGTCCTTGTGAAGCAAATCTCACTACTGAGCGTCCGTCAATTTGAAAGATCAAATCATCTCGATGTGGGCCTACTGTGGTATATCCCCGGTCCACATCGTTAATCGCCGATTGTTGCAGTTGCCTATATAAATCCTCTTGATACTCTTTCTCAGTTGTTCCTTTTAAACCAGTTTTATAGGAAAGTACAAGATTTTCACGTTGGCTGGAGAGAATAGAGTAGATATTTGCAGCATACGTTGTTAGATCTCGCACAAATTTATCTCGTTCAAATAAAACAAGTGCACCAGCCTCACTTAGTTGCTCATCCCATACACTGAGTGGTCCTAGTTGGCGCATGCGTAGCAAAGAGTTGCGTTGCAACAACAATTGATTATAACGTCGAAGATGATCGATGAATCCATGTAAAAATTGTCCCATATTGAGGTTTAGGAATTTTCGACGTTCTTCAGGGCCCAGTTTGATTAAAGACAAATCATCTGGTGTAAATAATACAATATGTAATTGCCCTAAAAATTCACTGAGATTCTTTTTAGGTGCACCATTAACTTTTATTTGTTTTCCCTTATTTAGAATTTTCATAGCCATATCAATATGTTTGCCACTTCGATTGAGTAAAATGCGTAATTGGGATTGTTCTTGATCAAATTGAATGAGTTCTTTCTCATATTTTGCACGTGGTGAACGTCCATATGAAAACATAGCAAGAGCTTCGAGTACAGTTGTTTTACCTTCAGCATTATCCCCAAGTAATATATTTAATGTTGGACTGAATGTGAGATTAGTATAACTGTAACGACGAAAATTTTGTAAATCCAGTCGCTCAATGTTCATATTCACTCTCTGCAATAAAAATAATTTGATCATACAAAAGCACGCGATCTCCAGGGTATAATTTGCGTCCTCTTCGTTGCTCTGGAATGTCATTAACTAAGACTGTGTATTCGTGTAAGATCACTTTTGCACTTCCTCCAGATCCAATGATACCAGACAGTTTCATTGCCTGTTGAAGAGTAATATAGGGTGTTTCAATGTGAAGAGTGATCATGCATTTGGCCCAAAACGAACAGGTAAAATCAGATGAAGTGGCCGTTCTTTTGTTGATGGTTTTAAAATAAAAGCACTACCTGGACTCGAAAATTCAATGCGTACTTGTTCTGTATTTAATACCTTTAATGCATCTAGTAGAAATTTTGCATTACAGGCAATTTGTAAATCCTCACCTTCAAATGAGATGGGATCAACTGTCTCTGTGACTTTTCCGATATCGGGTGAATGAGAAGTAATTTCAATATGTGTTCTACGTAGATACAGACGAATGACTTGATTTTCATTTTCCCTTGCTAGTAGTGCAGCTCTTTCAATCGACCCCGTAAATTGTTTAGGATCGACTTCAATTGCAGTTCTCCATGTGGTTGGAATAATGCGTGAAATATCAGGGTATTGCCCTTCGATTAATCGTGAATAAAATTTAGTTAGTTCAAAACTAACAAGTAATTGATTATCAGCAATATATACATCTGTAAGAACATTTGAGGCAGGTAGAATTTTAATTAGTTCTATTAGACTTTTTCCCGGAATAATGGCTTCAAGTTTTTCATAGGCATATTTTGTTTCTGCCTGAACCGCGTGGATTGACAAGCGATGACTATCACTTGCAATAAAGTGAAGTTGTGGTTCTTGAAAGGAGAATAATACCCCTGTTAGAGTGGGACGGATTTCAGATGTTGCGGTAGCAAATGCTGTTTGTTCGATTAATGTTAGTAAGACATCTGAAGACATCGATAAACACATCTCTTCAGAGATAATCGGTAATTGTGGATATTCACGTGAATCCATTCCATTCAAAATATAAGTGGCTGAGCCTGAATGAATGGTTGCAGTTAAATCATTCACATCAATACGAATTAACTTGTGTGGAAGTTTTCGAGTGATATCTAATAAATATTTTGCGTTTAAAACAATACTGCCTTCTTGTTCAATTTGTAAGGTGGGGTCATTTGGATCTTCGGATTGAACGATAAGTGTTTGAATCCCAATTTCAAGATCATATGCGGTGACTTGAAGATGATCTGCAACCGCCATTAGATGAACGCCGTATAAAATAGGTTTGGGCGTTCTTGATGGAATTGCTTTTGAGATTGTTTGTAATGCTTGTAGTAAGTGCGATTTTAAAATAACAATGCGCATGTGTGTTCTCTCCTCAGGATATAGGTCATAAGGATTAAATAAAATAGATAGTAATAATAATAAGGCCTGTGCAAACTGTTGGTAACTACTAACTAGGATAAATTTAATGCGATTTGCTATGTTCACTACCTGTGTATAAAGTAGTCTAGTTATCCACGGCTGGTTGTTACAATCAGTTGATCTCTCAAGAGATGAATGGTCTGCTGCAGTTTGGAGTCTCCCTTTATGTCTTTAGAAATTTTCTCACAAGCATGTAGAACGGTGGTGTGATCTCTCCCACCAAATTCTCTTCCTATTTTAGGTAAGGATAGATCGGTCAGCGTTCTAGTCAAATACATAGCAAGCTGTCGAGGGTGGGAAATTTCCCGTTGTCTTCCGCGACTTAACATGTCTTCTAGTTGAATTTGAAAGTGAGTACAGACAACTCGTTGAACATCAGTAACTGTAAGAGGCCGCTTGACATCAGGCGGAAGTATATCTGTTAATGCATCCTCTACAAGTATGGAATCAATATCGCGATTCATCATGGATGAGTAGGCAATGACGCGAATGAGAGCACCTTCTAGTTCTCTTACGTTCGTTTCCACTTTGGTTGCAATGAGGTTAAGTGATTCATTATCAATCTGGAAACCTTCTGCTTTTGCTTTCTTGCGAAGAATGGCCACACGTGTTTCAAATTCTGGCGGTTTGATATCAATGATAAGGCCACCAGAAAAGCGAGAACGCAAACGATCTTCAAGCCTTTCAATATCTTTTGGAGGGCGATCACTTGTGATGACAATTTGTTTGTGATCGTTGTGTAGTGTATTGAAGGTGTGAAAAAACTCCTCTTGAGTTGATTCTTTTCCTGCGATGAATTGAATATCATCGATTAAAAGGATATCTGCCCGTCGATATTTATTGCGAAAGTCATCAATCGTTCTCGTTTGTAATGCGGTTACAAATTCATTGACAAACGTTTCGCAAGAAATATACACAACTTTTGCATTTGCGTTCATTCGCAAAGCATGCTGACCGATTGCATGCATAAGGTGAGTTTTCCCAAGACCTACACCGCCATACAAAAAGAATGGATTATAATTTTGCGCGGGTCGCTCTGCAACAGCAATACTTGCTGCGTGAGCTAGGCGATTTCGCTCTCCAATGACAAAAGTATCAAACGTATACTTTGGATTAAACGGCGTTTGGTTGGTGAATTCCTCTTCAAAGGGATGTTCGCGATAATCTTTGCGTTGCGAAGATCGACTTGATGAGTTTTCCTCTAAAATAAAGGAAATCGTAATTGGATTTGGCGTCACTACAGCCAATGCGTCTTGAATGGTATCGAGCAAAAACTTGTTGATATGATCTAGTGCCATTGGCGATGGAACCCGAATGGTCAAGTGATGACCGTCGAATGTTTGGGCGCCAGTTAAATGGATCCATGTTTCAAATACGGATTTTTCTAAAATACCTTGTAGTACATGAACAGTTTGCTCCCAAATCTGGTGTCCATTGTTCATCATGACTTACTAAAGCCCCCTAGGTTGATATAGTTCTCCACAGGGCATAATCGACACAAGAAAGCATGCTACACTTGTGTTAAACGCCGAAAAAGGTTATATACAGGTCATCCACAACAAGAATAAATCCACATATCCAACAAGGAGTTTACATCTTATCCACAGCTGTGGATAAGATTGTGGATAAACAATAAATTATAAATTGTGCTGACCCATCATATCAGAAAACACCTTGTGGAACAAGGATTTTTAAATCCTTTTGCATTGTGGATAATTGGATAATGGGGAGTGAAATGATTTTTTGCAGCATGTGTATAAGTTTGTGTGATACATCGCATGACGGTTATTATCCACCGTAGTTATCCACATGTGGATAACTACGGTGGATAGCGATGAAAAATTGATACACGATCGGCATTCGGAGAAACCCACGATATCTTTGGGACATATGGACGAATCAATGGGTAGAACGAGAGCAGCTACGAACCTATTGTATGAAACGGCCTATGTTAAGAACGGTCATGTGACATTGTAAACGAAAATCAATTGAAAAAACGCCCCGTTCAGCGCCTATCTAGAGACACTGATTCGCATGCCTTTTCAAGCCTTACAACTCTTCTGTGAAAACCCTTCATGACACATTTGTATAGTGATACTATCCGCGATTCCCCATTTCTTTTTCCTATCGGGTAGAACCGTTGTTTGCCAAACAGTTCATGCATCAACACAGATAAAAAATACCTCCTTAGACAAACGATAATTGCATTTATTTTACTTTAATAGGTTATAACAGTAAATATACTCGCTAATCAAGAAAAATGAAACTAATGAAACTGTTGAATTTAAAAATTGATTTTATGTACAAACAGATGATTGACGTTAGGATAAATAGGTATTTTTAGTTATTTCACCTAAGTGAGTGTTTAAAAGTACTGGATAATTGATAAACACATGGGAAATTCATTTCGTGGAACTCTGCAAGTTGTATTAACTGACAACCGTAGAATTAGAAAGATGACCCGTACGGTGGATGCTGTTTTTAGCGCGAAGACACAGGAATGATTGGCGGAGTGCACAATGCAGAAATCCATTCTTCAAAATGCTTAGGCAACACTGGTAGTTATGATTTGAAAGTTTTCTAAAGCATGTCTTCGCAGTGAGGAATCATGATTCTTCAATGTTCATATCAAAAAGGGGAAGACAATATGCAGCTTCAAAAGATGATGACGTACAATCTGCGGACTGATTTCATTACTGAAATAATTCAAATGGTGAGTGGTCTGCTGTTGTTTCTTTTTTTGTGGGTTCATATGTTATTTGTATCGTCCATCTGGCGCGGCGCGGGGGCATTCAACGTACTTGCAAATTTCATGGACAGGTGGGGCTTATTACCCTTTACCATCATGTTTTTAATTATAGTGTTTGCGTTGCACATTGGGACGGTGTTGCGACGGATGCCAAGCCAATATTTGGAGCACAAAGTGGTCTGGAAACACGCTAAACTCATTCATCACGCAGACACTTGGTCGTGGGTGTTTCAATCCATAACTGGGACTGCCATTATCATCTTAGCGATGATTCATATTGCTATCGTTTCATTCGCAGGAATCAACGCGCATCTGAGTGCCCTTCGTGTGCAATCAAGAGAGTTTTTAATCTTTTATATTGTTTTACTCCTGCTCTCTGAATATCACGCAAGCGTTGGGTTATACCGCGTATTCGCTAAATGGGGATTTGTAAATCGGCATAGTATGAAGCGCATACTCAACTTCATTAGTCTGTTTATGATTTTCATCGGTGCCATCACACTTGGGATTCTGTATACATTGGGGGCATAGATGTGGGAAAACACGACATGTTTATGACCGACGTACTGATTATTGGCGCTGGGTTGGCAGGTGAGCGTGCCGCCATCGAATCCGCACGCGGTGGATTGAATGTCATCCTTCTCAGCCTTGTTCCACCACGTCGCTCTCACAGTTCCGCAGCCCAGGGCGGCATGCAGGCAGCTCTAGGGAACACGGTAATGGGGAAAGAAGACAACCCTTATGTTCACTTCATAGATACCGTCAAGGGTTCAGATTGGGGTTGCGAACAGGATGTTGCGCGACTATTTGCCGAAACTGCACCGATTGTAATGCGAGAAATGGCCTGCTGGGGTGTACCTTGGACTCGTGTCACAACAGAGCCACGGATTTATGACGGTAAGGAAATCAACGAAGAAGCGGAAAAGGTTGGTCTCATTTCAGCCCGTAATTTCGGCGGGACTGCAAAATGGCGGACTTGCTATACTGCCGATGGTACAGGCCATACCGTTTTGTACACAATGGATAGTATGGTGATGAAGTACGGGATTTCGGTGCACGATCGTGTTGAGGCCCTGAGCTTGATTCATGACGGGGAAACATGCTATGGCGCCATTGTGCGTTGCCTCCGCACAGGGAAATTACGGATTTATACGGCGAAGTCTACCGTGATTGCCACAGGTGGTTACGGACGGTTGTACGGGGCTTCCACTAATGCAGTCATCAACGAGGGGTCTGGGATGTCCATCGTTTTGGATACTGGTGTGGTTCCACTTGGTAATATGGAAGCAGTACAGTTCCATCCGACTGGCATCGTACCTTCGTGGATACTCATCACCGAAGGAGCTCGCGGTGACGGCGGCTATTTGTTAGACAAAAATAGGTATCGGTTCATGCCAGATTATGAACCAGACAAGAAAGAATTGGCCTCGCGTGACGTTGTCTCTCGTCGTATGATGCAGCATATTCGTGCAGGTTACGGTGTCGATAGTCTCTATGGATCACATTTGTGGCTGGATATCCGCCATTTGGGTGCGAAACACATCAACACCAACTTGCGCGAAATTGCCAACATTTGTCGACAGTTCAACGGGATTGACCCCGTGCATGAACTAATTCCTGTCCGACCCACGCAGCACTACAGCATGGGTGGTATCCGTACCAACATCCATGGACAGGCGTATGGACTAAAAAATCTTTACGCACTGGGAGAAGCAGCTTGTTGGGATCTTCATGGGTTCAACCGCCTAGGTGGAAACTCATTAGCTGAAACTGTGGCTGCAGGCAAACTAATTGGCGCAAGAATTGCGGAGTTCACCAAGGATGTAGCGTCGAACGTCTCCTTTTCTGTCGTCGAGGAACATTTGTATATTCAGCAAACTAAGATTGATCGCCTGTGCAGCGGTAAGAGCGGGACAGAAAATGTTTATGAACTGTGCAATAAAATGCAAGATGTACTTAGTCATCATGTGGGTATTTTTCGGACCGAAGGCCCTTTACAGGAAGCGGTTAGTATGCTTCGCGAATTGCATGAACGCTCCCTCTATATCGGGCTACGCAGCGCGGAAGGAGGCGCGAACCCAGAATTGGGATTAGCACTCCGCTTGCCTGGGATGATACGACTCGCTCTGTGTATCACGAAGGGTGCCTTGAAGCGTCAAGAGAGTCGCGGAAGCCATTTTCGTGAAGATTTTCCAAAAAGAGATGACGTAAATTGGCTAAAACGTACACTAGCTTACTGGCCTAAAGATGCCAAAGAACCAGTGCTACGGTATGAACCGGTAAAGATTACCGAACTGCCTCCTGGTGACAGAGGTTATGGCGAGGCAAACGCGAGGTCAAAATCCGCATTAAAGTAATGAAGGAGAGAGTGGCATACGTTGACGCAGAGACATCTGACGTTTCGAATCATGCGATACAATCCGGATATTCCAAAATCCAAACCACATTTACAGGATTATTACCTGATGGAAGAGTCAGGAATGACCCTCTTCGTCGTATTAAATAAAATTCGCGAAGAACAGGACCCGACACTTCGCTTTGACTTTGTCTGCCGTGCCTCCATCTGCGGTTCTTGTGGAATATTGGTGAATGGACGACCGACACTTGCCTGTCGAACGCTGACTAAAGACTTACCAGACTTGACGACGTTGTTGCCGTTACCTGTTTTTAAGCTGCTTGGCGATCTATCCATAGACACGGGCATATGGTTTCGTGAAATGTCGATTCACACTGAGTCTTGGGTGCATAATGACGAAAAATTTGACCTAACGGCACAAGAAGAACGAATGGATAATGAGATCGCTCTCATGATCTATGAAGCAGAACGTTGCATTGAGTGTGGTTGTTGTATCGGAGGTTGTATGATGACTAATCTAAAGCCCAACTTTATTGGTGCAGCCGGAATCAATCGCGTTGCGCGATTTATGATGGATCCGCGAGATAAGCGGTCTAATCAGAAATATTTTGAAGTTATAGGAAACAAAGAGGGCGTGTTCGGGTGCATCGGGTTATTAGCTTGCGACGATAATTGTCCGGTCGCTGTACCGTTGCGTGGTCAGATTACCTACGTGAGAAGGAAAATGGCTAGCGTTGGTTGGAAGATGAAGTAATAGACAAAGAGGTTGTCATCGCGGATATTGTTGCATCCAAGTTTTATCAATGTACCTCTCTCATTAAAGTTCACCAAAGACCGATTATCTTCCACCATATACCGCCAACCACAAGCCAGATGATGATATCAACTATGGAAACGATGAGACCTAACGTCCACCATTTTGTCTGAGACACATACCCGGAACCGAAAAAAACTGGAGATGCTCCCGAACCATAATGGGTTGTTGCAGCAAATAAATTACTAAAGAACGCAAGTAGTAAGGCAGAGAGCATAGGAGGTGCCCCTGCTGTAACCATCACAACTAAAAATATTGCAAACATAGCACTAATATGAGCGGTATTGCTCGCAAAAAAGTAATGAATATAGAAGTATACAAGCAATAGAATGATGGACGAGAGAACCCAAGGCATGCCGCTGACGGAATTTTTTATAAGTTGACCAAACCACGGAACCAAACCTAGTTTGTCTAGATATGTTGCCATCATGACAACTACCGCAAACCACGTCAAAGTATCCCAAGCACCTTGTTCCTTTTTCACATCATCCCATGTCAAAACCTGTGTCAAAAGCAAGACCGCTAACCCGATAAAAGCGGTGGTCGTGGGATCAATATTTAAATAGGTTCCAAAAATCCACAAAATCAGAATGAGCACAAACACAAGCAACATAAACTTTTCCGCACGCTTGAGTGGTCCCATTTCTTTAAGTTTTTTACTAGCCAGTACGGAAGCGTCCGGTGTGTCTTTGATTTCCGGCGGATATATTTTATAAAGTAGGTAGGGAACGACGAATAGACTCACGAGACCAGGAACAGCGGCTGCAATCGCCCATCCTGTCCAGGTGATGTGCACACCTGCAACATCTTTTGCAAGCTTGACGCTTAAGGGATTCGCCGCCATCGCAGTCATGAACATGGCCGAAGTGATCAGGTCGCCTTGAAATCCTACTATCGTTAAAAACGAACCAATTTTTCGCTCAGTCCCGTCCTCTGGTTTGGAACCAAACGTTTCTGACAAGGAGCGAATAATCGGGAAAATAATCCCCCCCGCCCGCGCTGTATTGCTTGGTATGGCAGGTGATAGCACCAAATCGCTGAATAAAAGTGAATAGGATAAACCAAGTGTTTTTTTTCCAAATTTCTTGACGAATAGATAAGCAATTCTTTCTCCCAATCCTGTTTTGATAAAACCACGCGAAATAAAGAAGGCAATAACGATCAGCCAAATAACGGTATTCCCAAACCCACTTAATGCTTCTTTAATGCTGAGTGTGTTTGTTAATGCTGTGATCGCGATCCCCATGATAGCCACAGAACCCATCGGAAGTGGCTTCAAAATAAAACCAATAATCGTGGCGACAAAGATCGCAAACAAATGCCATGCCTGAATGTTTACTCCTGTTGGAGGACGAATGAACCAGAGATCAATACCAATCATTGCTGTGATTAGTAATGGCGTTAGTCGAACATCGCTGAAGATCCGTTTTTCATCATGCAATGGAAACTCACCGCCTATAGCATTTAAAGAATTTTCAAGGATTGTATAAAGAATTAACATACCTCATAAATCCAATAAATATCCCTATGTTGATAAGTAATCTTCTCGACCGTCGGTTCCCCTGCAGTGGGTTCTGTTGAGGGCTGTCCCATACTTATCACTATATGCTGATTCATTCTAATCTAAAATGATTCACTCTTCATTGACGGCAAGAAATAGCGCGCATTCCAACCGCTTGCGGATCAGTTCGCATGATAGTCGATCCGGTTGGAGCAGGTCGTGATTCAGCAGCCAGTGGTTGGCGTGACATCCTCCGCCGCAATGGTACCGGGCAAAACAGGTTTGACAAGCCTCTTTACCGCCCAAATTGGCTTCTTTGAAGACCTTGGTCAATGTGAATGTGAGTTCCTCGGCAAGCACGCTTCCCATGCGGAACATGGTATTTCCCACAAATTGATGGCAGGGATAGATGTCTCCCTCTGGCGACACGGCAAGATAGTGCAGCCCGGCGCCACAACCGCTGGCTCGCTTGCCAAGACAGGGTCCTCGTTCCACGTCGAGTTCGAAGTGATGAAAGTACAAAGGGTCGCCACGCTTGCGTGAATCGAGAATCCAGTCGGTCAAACGGTCATACTGTTCTTTCAGGTAATTCACATGGTCGTTGGATAGCGTCCAAGGTGCGGAAGAATCGCTGACAACGGGTTCCATCGCGATGTGGCGGAATCCCTCCTTGTAAAGATGGATCACATCCTCGGCAAAATCGAGATTTCGCCGCGTGAACGTTCCCCGTATGTAGGTATAGACTCCATCTCCGTAGCGGCGGGTCATCTTTGGGTGTCGGGATTGATAGAGTGCGATTGCTTTCCTGCGCACGAAATCATAGGTTCCTTGTCCTTGCCGATTAGGACGCATGGCGTCGTGAATGGACGAACGACCGTCCATGCTGATGATGAGATTGACTTCTTGTGCATTGAAATAAGCCGCGATGTCCGCATCGAGCAGCATGCCATTGGTAGTCATGCTCCAGGTTACAGATCGTTCTGTTTCTTTGGCCAGCTGGGTCCCATAGGTGATGGCATCCTTGATCACCGACATATTGAGCAGAGGTTCTCCGCCAAAAAAATCGACATACACATGGGTTGAGGATCCGGCATGGCCAAACAGGTAGTCTAGCGCCGCTCTTGCGGTGTCCTGTTGCATAATCGTTGGCTTCCCACCGTACAGCCCAGAGCCGGCAAAGCAATATGAACAACGCATGTTGCAATCATGCGCGACATGCAGGCAGATCCCACTGAGCCCAAGAGCGGGGCGCATCACATCATGAGAGACTACCAGTTGGTCTTCATCGCAAAAGAGGGTTCCTTCTGCGGCGAGAGAGGCAATCTCTTCATACGCGCTGCGCACGTCTTCTTCCGGAAATTTATCCGTCAACTCGCCGATCATGTCCGAAAGATTCTGCAGGGCAAAACGCTTCACCACTTCAAACCCCACGTCATCTACGATAATGAGCGTTTGTGAAAGACCGTCATATACGATATGAACATCTTGATGTGTAAATGCATGAACAGCGTGCCGCATCATGCCTGTCTCGTAGAAATAGGGCGACGTACCTTGCTTTCTCTGGATCCCTGAACATGACAAAGTGAACTGCCAACGGTTGCTGATGTTTTGCAAGCCGATTGACAGGACACTGCGCACGATGCACAGGCCTCCCACTGTTCTGGGTGAACCGACTGCTTGGAAATAATGCGGACATGTTTCATGTATTGAACCCCTTTCTTGTCTCTACTTAATCAGAATACGAATGTTCCCTTCATGGTACGCCAAGGAGAACAGGAAGATCAAGTTTTAAAAATAGGGAGCATTTTGTGGAGGCCACTGAAAAAGGAATGATCAAAATCAAGGCGATTACCGTCGATGAGCCCATACGAAAGCCCGCCAAAATCAGAAAACGCCTACTGTCAAAAACTCATTGCCGTGCTCGAATCGGAAGGGGGTGACGTTTGCCAGTTTTCTAATGTACAAGCACCGCTCACTCTGTTGAAAGAAAAAGTTACGGATGACTTGGAGCAACTGCGAATCTCAGAAAACCAAGATGCAAAGGTGGGTCACAAGAGTGCGGATCCTCGTTTTTGGATATAAAACTCATATCGCCATGACCGAGGAACGACTGATTACAGCGGCTGTTGTCACGACGGGTGAAAAGAATGACGGCAAGCAGTTGCAAACTTTGGTTGAAAAAGGCATGATAGTCTGCGTAGAAGTCAAAACGGTTATCGGAGATATTGCCTACTCGGAAAAGGAAAACATTAAAGTATAGCAACGAAAATGACATTGAATTAGTCACCAAATTAAATCCACTCATCACGCAAGGAGCAATGTATGCGAGCCTGTGGGTCGTGTCCTACCTACCGCTCAATTATAAATTCACTATATTAAAAATACTATTACTATGCAGATTATATCTATTGTGGTATACTCCTGTCTATACATTCAGTGAAAATAATTGATCAAACCTGATATACAGAGGTGGTTCTATGAACTCTGATACGAGAGAGTGGTTCTATTCGTTTATCCTCTCCCTTTGTGGGTGCTGTATCTCAACGGAACAGTGGGAGGAAAATCTAGATCTAGCCAATCGACTTCTCTATACACTGCTGTGTAGGGACGTCAAGTCAGCGGATCTCATAAGATCAATGATACAAGTAAAGGATAGACAAGAGAAACAAAAGGAAAATCTATCTTCCCATGTTACCGTTTTCGATGAGATACTTTAATCTATGAATGATCCAATAGTTGAGAATATAAATAGTTCCACAAGAGTTTTATTTTGTTTCTCTATATTACCTAAAAAATTAGTTTTTCCGTGTGTGCAAAAAGGATGTCTACTGGGTATATACGTTGCCTTTTTGATGTGCGTGAACTACGTCTTTTCGAACTATAAATAAACCGTGTAAATGGCTCTGCTCAGTAGTGCTGTGCGCAGTTGCGTGCGTTCAGTATTCGTTCTTTGTGTCCCGTTCCTTCCTCTGTTATTCTCTACCGAAGTGAGTACTGCATCCAATTGCTTCTGGTCACTAGAACGGTTACTCATCGTCATCCCCACAATAAACCCATGATCTACATTCACCGCAATCTGGGGATTATAGGCTTGGATAACCCCTTGGTTTTTCGTATCCATAATGCGTGAATCCGAGTCTGTAAAGTTGATTTGGTCCTTCCCAGGCATACCACTCGAATCGACTGGTTTACGTGCCTCCAGTTCTGCCAGTGAAGCGTATCCCAATCCTCGAATCACTTCGATAAGCTTTCCGAACAGTCCCGGCAACAGGTCGAGGTGAATTTTTCGAAAGTCACTGATCGTGCAGAAATTCGACTTGTTAATTACACCACAAAGTCAACGAAGCGCACCGATTGTTCGAGCAGATGGCGCAGAGGCAACCGGAGATTCTGCAATCCGCAGAGACGCTGGCTGCAGATAAAGGATACGACGATACAAAACTGATCAAGAAGTGTTGGAATCAGCACCAGATCAAGCCGGTGATCGACATTTGCAACATGTGGAGAGACGGGGATCAGACGCGGCTGCTCAGAGGCCGAGAGAATGTGGCGTACAACTTCAAGGGCAACGTGTATTGCTTCTGTCCGGAGACGGGCACGCAGCGGGAGATGGCGAATGGGGGGTTGAAAAAGACCGCAATACCTTGAAGAAGGTATGCCCGGCCAAGCTATACGGCATCGAGTGCAAGGGACAAGCACAATGCCCGGTGGCGCAAGGGATTCGCATCCCGCTGTGGCGGATCGGCGGATCTTTACCCCGATTGACCGCGCCAGCTACAAATGGGGAAAAGAATACGATAAGCGGACGACCATCGAACGGGTCAACAGCCGATTGGACGTCTCGTTCGGGGTTGAACTGCATACGATACGAGGCATGAGCAAAATGAAGTTGAGGTGCGGGCTGGCGCTGTGCGTGATGTTGGCGATGGCGCTTTGAAGAATCAAAGAAAAGCAAGCGGACAACATGCGGAGTTTGGTGTGGAGTGCCTAAAAGAGATACCCAAAAGGGGATAGGTCGGACGAAATCGTAAGCCACAGGCCGTTATTTGTGGATAACGGGATTCGTATGCCCATTTTTCGAGCCATACGGGTCTGAAGACAACCAACCACTCAGGAACAGGGTGTCATTTCTGCAAAAAGCGGCTCTTCAACAGGCGGGATATGGTCGCTTAGTTCACAAAAAACAACAGCGCAAAAAGCTCATCTAAAAAACATCTTGACAAAACTATGTGGACATAATATTGTATGTATGCTCAATAACTAAGTATGCGGATCGGAATTATATATTATGCTGTATACTCGCATACGCTTTCTGTTCCGACTGTCGAGGGAGCTTATAACAAATGTCAATGAATAGTACTGCATATGAACCAGGAGAAACGATACTCAGCAATTTTGCTACGCAGTACGAGGAAACTCTAGCGGCCTTTGAGCGTGGAGACATGGAGGCGGAACAGTTTAGAACTATGCGGATTGGGCATGGTGTTCACAGTCAGCGTCCTCCTTCAGTTGCATTCATGGTGCGCGTCAAACTCCCTTATGGTACACTGTCAAGCAATCAAATGCGGGTGTTAGCCGAGATTGCCAGCCAGACTCCTGAGGGATTGCATATCACGTCGCGTGAATCTGTGGAATTTCATGGCGTTGAGCTTGCGGACACACCGGCTATTCTCCACCGCCTCGCCGAGTTCGGGCTGACCACCAAGGAAGCTGGTGGGAATTCATTTCGTAACGTAGTTGCCTGCCCAATGGCGGGCGTTTGTCCATTCCAGCCTTATGATCTGCGTCCACACCTGCGCAGTTTCGTGCGGTCTGAAATTGGTAATCCGGTTATCCGCATGCTACCGCGCAAGGTCAAGGTGGCGTTTTCTGGCTGTGCGAAGGATTGTGCGCTTGTTCGCCTGCACGACATCGGACTGGTGGCGAATGAGGTGGATGGTCGACCTGGGTTTCGCGTGTACGTGGGCGGCGGGATGGGAACGCATCCAATGGTGGCGCAACCGCTTGCTGCGTTTGTTCCGACCGAGTCTGCTTCACAATTTGTATTGGCGGTAGCGCTTGTGTTTGATCGACTGGGGGAACGACACAATCGCGAACGGTCCCGCATGAAGTTTCTCATTCAGGAAATCGGGCTTGACCGCTTTCGCAACGAAGTACGCAAGGTGTACGTGTCCGAACAGCGCGACGACGTAGCATGGTGGGATGAGACCAAGCCTCATCCGATTACGCGCGATCTCGCCACAGATGCCGTCTCATCCACGTGGGATCTATCTTATTTGCCGGACGACGTACCCGCCACCTGGGTGCGGGCATGTGTCAAGCGGCAATATCCTGCCGGATTGCTGACGATCTTTCTCAGCCCGCACGATGGGGATCTGACTTCCACTGAGGCGACTCGCCTCGCAAATCTGGCAGATACCTACGGCAGCGGGGAACTCGCCGTCACGCAGTCCCAGCAGATTCTCATCCGGAATGTTCCGGAAGCGCTACTCACCGCGTTCTACAATGAATTCACACATCACGGTTCAGTGGATCGCTCGGAACAAGAAGGGGTGCGTGTGGTGTCGTGCCCTGGCGCGGAGACATGCAATCTCGGTCTGACGAGATCGCGCGATCTCGGGCGCAATCTGCGCCGTCGCCTCGCTGAACTATCGGAGGCTGAAGTCGAACCCACGCGCGATCTTCTGTTTGGTATCAGGGTCAATGGTTGCGCACACTCGTGTTGCCATATCCGCGTTGCACCGCTAGGCTTGATGGGAAGCACTGCAAAATATAACGACCGGAGTGTTCCCATGTACACGATTCTACTCGGTGGCGGGGCGCTAAATGAATCTGTGCGCTGGTCGACGCCCGTCATCCGCATTCCAGCTCGGATGGTTCCCGAAGCCGTCGCGCGCCTGCTTGGAGCGTATCAGGACGAACGACATACCGATGAGTCGTTCGCTAACTGGTCGACGCGTCGGTTTGCATTGCGCGAGGACCAGCGGAATGGCTCCCGTGCGGAACAGAGAGCTCTACGTCTGCAATTGGCGCAGTCGTTCTTTCACGGTCTGCACGCTAGCGACGAACGAACAGAAGAAGGTCTGTTTCAAGATTGGGGATCCGACACCGCGTTCTCATGGTTCGTTGGAAGACCCGAGTGCGACAACATGCCTGAACACTCGAGTCAGCCGTCTCCCGTACACCCCGCATCAAGTCGCACAGGCGACAGTACGTGGGAAGTCACCACTGAGCAAGTTCAGATCTGGCGAAAGAATTCCTCTGTACGCCTGATTGACGTGCGTTCTTTCGACGAGTATACGCATGGACACGTGGCGGGTGCCGAATGGATTTCGGTCGAACGTATCGGTGATGTAGCGATCTCCACCGTATCGTTTCTCCCTGACGAGATGGTGGTATTCATCTGTCGGACGGGTCATCGAAGCATGGATGCCTGCGTCGCTCTGCGCAGTAACGGTCACCCCGGCGCATTCAGTTTGCAGGGAGGTATTCTGTCCTGGGAAGGCCCATGGGATATTGAGTGAGCCATGTTGGGGGTTGGCGTGGCTAGGTTTGACGCTTTAGCATCTTTAATCGATGAATTTGCTCTTCGACTTGCCCATGACTCCACGGATATATGAGTGCTCCGCATACTGTTACCTCATTCGCCTTCAAAATTTTACCAAGTGTCCTCATTTCAGAAAAGTCACTTGCTTCTAGCTGCTGTAAACAGGGAGCGAGTGTCTCTTCTTCACGATCAACGATCATTTTATGAAACAGGTCGACCACTTGTAGCTATCGTTCTCGTGCAGAATCTTCCTGCATCTATTTTTGCACGATCTGTGTTTCTTCTTCTGTACGGGCAGATGGGAGTTTCTATAACAAGGCTGCTGCTGCCCACGGGCGCAAGGATACGAATTCGGACACTTCGTGTTCTGATTGGAAGATTTTATATAAAACGTATGTAGCGACTGTGGATACGCATTGTTCTCTGATGACAAGCAGGGCAACGTACGTCACGTCATTTGAAAGAAAGCGTGATATAATAATGCGGAATCAGAAAAACTCAGAATAGAGGAAATTATATAATTATTTAGTGATTTTGTAAAATAATATTAAATGGATTGAAGTCATTTCAAGAACAATGGCAAAAAACCCCCTCTGATTAATAAACAATCGATGATTATCGGACCCGACACGGAGATGCCTATGTATCAAGAATCACGTCTTTCATATGCGGTATTTATGCATATTAATGCATGCATGGACGAACTGCTTCTTCAACTAATCGTAGCCCTTATGCGCAAGAATCTCAGCCAATTCCTACAACGTTACTTCGCCGTTCTAACAATAAAACATCACGCCAAATTCCATTCATTTGACCGATATGTTCTCTACGACCAATTTCTCTAAACCCAAGTCTCTTATGTAGCTTAAGACTGTCTTGGTTCTCCGGGAAAATCCCCGATTGTAAGGTCCAAAATCCGTGTTGTTCACTTGCTTCAATTAGTCTTTTTAGCAGACGGCTCCCCATGCCACTACCACGATGATTTTGGCCTACATAGATGCTCACTTCCGCAACGCCAGCATACACACATCGACTTGAAGTCGGACTTAAAGCAGCCCATCCTATAACCGCGCTTTCTGAGCGTGCAACAAACCTACATTGTGATACGTGACTCTTATCCCATTCTTCCCAAGATGGAGTCTCTTGCTGAAACGTCGCATTACCTGTTTTTATTCCTTCGAGATAAATTTGTCGAACATCTTCCCAGTCACTTGCATGCATTTGATCGATTTCTATAAATTCATCCATACTCATCACCCTTCCAGTGCTTTGACTTCCTCCTCCGCATAAACGCAGAGGATTCCTTCCTGCCATCAGGAACCTTCCTGCACTCCTTAGATCGGTTCCACCCTTTTGAGTCAGAGCCGACTTGCCAGCGTTGTTACGCAGGCAAACAGGCGATGCGGGCCAATCCGGCCCTTAACACATTCATAGCGCCGACTGTATCGGCATTTGCGTGATAGCCACATTTTTCACAAGTGAAATCCGCTTGTGTGATGCGATTTCCTTTGCTGGCATGACCACATGTTGGTATCGGACAAGTCAAACTCGTATATGGAGCGGGCAACGTCTTTAGATACCCGCCTCGCCAAGCGAGTTTGTACGTTAAAAGCGTCTGAAACATAGACCAGCCTTGATCGAGAATTGCTTTATTGAGTCCGCTCTTGGCACGCACTTTTTTCCCTGGATTCTCTTTAGTGCCTTTCGCAGACTTGCTCATATTCTTAACATGAAGATCTTCAACAAACACCATAGCGTGGTTTTTGCTGATGGCTGTCGAGGTTTTATGTAAGAAATCGAAACGAGCGTTGGCAATATGGGCATGCAGTCGCTGGATTTTAGCAACTTGCTCACGCCAGTTTTTCGAGAACTTCTTCATGCGAGCAAGTTTACGCATTTCCCAAGCTACCTTGGCTTCATATCGGCGGAACCATCCTGGCGCATCTACGAAAGTTCCATTCGATAACGCAAGGGTTGGATCGAACGCAACGTGAATAGATTGCATAAGAAACTTAAGCGTCCATTGCAGGGGATGAACGGGCGCATGGCGTAAAAAGGCGTATTCTTCGCTATGTCGCCATAGTGTCAGCAGTTTCGCTAAATCCCCATAGGATAACAAAGGGTATCCGGCACCTACCCGCCCCTTTTGCAGAGCCAATGCCTTATTCCAGACAAAGCGCATGCACCCGCGATAACGCGAGAGTTGGCGAGCTTGCTCTTCCGTTGGTTCTAAGCGATAGCGAAACGCCTTGAGAATTTTCATACATCTATGATACACTTGGTCTATGAACAATTCAAGCGATATTCGAACGGGAAGACACTGCGTATTTAATGTACATGTTCATTTGGTCTTTGTCACAAAATACAGACGTGGTGTCTTTACGAAAGCTATTTTGGAGGATCTGCGTTCCGTGTTTGATGCGGTCTGCAAAGATTTTGAGGCGGAGCTGGTCGAATTTGATGGTGAAGATGATCACGTCCATCTTTTGGTCAATTATCCGCCCAAAGTATCGATCTCCACACTGGTCAACAGTCTGAAAGGGGTCTCCAGTCGTCTCATTCGACAAAAGAATTACCCGGGAATTCGCCAGAAGCTATGGGATGGCCATCTATGGTCACCCAGTTACTTCGCGGGTAGTTGCGGTGGGGCACCGCTATCGATTATTCGACAGTATATTGAAAGCCAAAGAACGCCTGAGTGACGCACCTAACCTCTCCCTAAAGGAAGAGGTTTGCGGTGCTTGGTTTTTGGATCAAAATCAAACGTGTTATCGTCAAAAGGTAGGCAGGATAAATCTGCTTGTAGAAAGGAAACGCCATTCTCACGCTTGCGGAGCGCCACCTCCAACATGTTCCGCGAAATATCCACGCCCACCACGGAGAGATCCATCCATATTGCTCAACCAATATGTGTAGGAACCTGTACCGCAGCCAAGGTCAATTGCTTTTTCTCCTTGTTCAGGCCTTGCGATAGCTGCCATCATTTCATGTTCAGCTACATCCACAAAGTAACCGAGCGGAGTACGGCAAAAATCATCATACGTATTGGCTTTGTCATCAAATAAAGACGTTGTTCCCATCGCCTTTACCCCCTTTTCCTTAGCCACCGTACCGCTTCATCAATTTCCTCTTTAGTTGTATATCTTCCTAAACTGAACCGAATCGTTCCTTTATCGACCTCTTCGTCAACTTTCAGTACTTTCAGTACTTTCAGTACTTTCAGTACT
>JAKACV010000031.1:24897-26746 GCA_021821085.1 Bacillota bacterium
ACTTTCAGTACTTTCAGTACTTTCAGTACTTTCAGTACTGAAGGAAGCTGAACTAACCCTGATATGAACGAGGCCGTCAAGCCCACGTCGTTTTTTGTTGTCAAGAAGTCATGGAATACCGTAGCGCAGCAAGGATATGCCGTGACTTCTTGACAACCTTCTTCGTACATAATTATCTAGCGGGAGGTGTCGACCAAAGAGAGGCATCTCCCTAACTTATCCTTACAGAGGTTAAAGGTCCGGCACGAAGGCAAGGCACGTCGACGGTTGGCAGTCTGATATTCGCGGGTTGGATACCGCAGGTCTTACCTCCGTCAAGGGGCTGCCTCGGACTAAAAGCGTGCGTTCGGACTTGACCTAGCACATAGGGTTAACGAGGATTCCCCCGACCGGATCCATTGCCTTCGAGCCCGACCTTCAACCATACTTACATCACATCAGTTCACAAAATCTATATCGCAGTACGAATGTTTTCTATATCGGTTTGTCTAGGCAATGGACGGATTTTTCGTGTTGAGTGTCTGTTCAGTCGTGCATGCAATCGCCCAAATGAAGCCAAGTAATTCCCGAGCCACTGCGGTTACTGCCACGGAGTGAGGTTTACCTCTTGATACCATACGAGCATATTTGCGATGTAGTCGGTTTTGTGCCTTCCATGCTATATTTTTCACCTCCGGTGATTTACCTTCCTGACGTTTACGAATCTCCCCCTTCACAGCGGGTGTATAACGGTAACTCCATGAGGCTTCCGTTAGAGAATGACGCACATGAGCATTTCCTGTCTTGGTAATCCCACCTTGCCAACGACTTGCCCCACTTGAATACTCTTTTGGGACCAGTCCTGCATAGGCCATCAACTGGCGCGGATTTTGGAAACGCGAGAACTCCCCAATTTCAGCCACCAAAGATGTTGCCGTGATCTCCGCCACACCGCGTAGCGTTTGTAGTGCTTGGATGACGGGTGCGTGACTGCTTTCCGTAGCTTGCAAATGGATTTCTTGCTCCAACCGCTCTATTCGCCCTGCAATCTCATCCAGATGGTGTAGGTACTCTTGAAACACAATTCGTAATGCGCGATTTTCAAACTTGAGACCGTCTACCCAATTCCGGTGTTTTGCTGTCCAGTTCTTTGCTCCCTGCGCAAAGTGGATCCCATTGCGCAAAAGAAACTTTAACAAGCGATGTCGCGCTGCCAATTGATCTTCCTTCGCATCTTCTCTGGCGCGAACCAAGTCCCGGAGTGCTTCATCATCTTCGCCAGGAACCCATACAGCCGTTAATTCACCAGCCCGTAACAATTGTGCGAGGCGCAATGCATCACGTCTGTCTGTCTTGACTCTATCCCCTTGGCGTACTGGAATAAGGGACGGAGCAACAACGATACACTTGATACCCATGGCACTTAGCTGACGATACAGACCCTATCCAGTTGGCCCTGCCTCGTAGCAAAACTCTACATGTTCATCCTTCTCTATTTGATGAACCAGTTTCCGTACTGCCTCCGGTGTGTTCGCGATCGTTCCAAAGAATCTTGGGGCCTCCCGCCCAGCATCTGCAATACCGACTGCAATCGATTCCTTCGAGACGTCTAAACCAACAAACTTTGTGCTATCCTTCATACTATCGGCTCCTTTCGTATTGTGGCTCTGCATTGGCACACTTCATAGTGTCGCCAAGATAACCCACGAGCTTACGAAATGGGGCCGGCCTCGTTCATTATGACTAAACGACGAGATCCACTTTCTATCACTTTCTATCACTCAAGATGAACGCGGTATACTCTTTTCGGGGGTTTGTGGTTTAGTAAAAAAGAAATAGAATAGCCCTAGAAATACAGCGGCGAAAAATA
>JAKACV010000032.1 GCA_021821085.1 Bacillota bacterium
GCGCAGGGCTTCGGCTTGTGCTGGACATGCGTGCTCATGTACCACCTATCGTACACTTCGCGCGCATGTCCAGACTTCACCAAACCCCTGCTTGCATCTTACCTCAACCCTTTTTGAACAGGCTCTAATAGAATTTTTTTTCGCTGTTCGTTGAGCCCTGTGTGAGCGCGGGTTGTCTAACCACGGAAAATATCCCCCATCCACTGGCTTATAAAGCTTTATAAAACAAGGCTATGTTTTCATGAAGTCGTACTCTGAAGTCAAATCCACCCCAAACTTTATGTGGATTGACGTTCTGCGTGATGCGGGCGATGACGACAGAACGAATCAAGGAAAAGAGACCGGAGTTGATGCGCAGTCTGCTCTAATAGGCTTCTTCTTCCTGTTGCATTGCAGATGAGGTGTTTTGTTTCACCGTAACCGCTTGGCTACCCATCTGTCTCCAACTCGCCCAAAAGGATTGGGCGGTTACGCGCTGTGCCTGATCGCCATTAAAAGGGTTGTCAAGATATACGCTATCACGGCCATAGCCTACCAAAACGACTGCATGTTCATCGAAGGTTGCCCGTACTGGGCCATGATCACTTATCCAAGACACCCAATTATACACTGGACGAAAATACACATTTGTCCAGGCTTCGACTGGACGTCCACTTTCAAGCACACGAATGATTTGTTGCTGCGTATCTCCAGTCAAATTCTCTACGTTATTTGGTAAATATTTTTTCATAAGAGCCGCAATCGGCCCATTGAACACCCCGTACCCCGGTTGACTTGACATATGTCCTACAAAACCATCGTTTGGGTTACCCCAGCGCACAACCTGACCATTTTTTTCAACAAGGGGAGTTTTCGCTCGTGCAATTTGACTTGCAAGTGTCACATTCGTCACTGGGACACCTTCAAATTGTAGCAACATAGAAAGGGATGTGACCTCACAGCCATTTGGTAATTCCGGAAATTGGCTAATGATTTTTACAGGTAAAAGAACTTTTCTTGGCATCGGTTCAAATTGATGCGCGGCATTTGGCAGATCGCCCTGCACCACATATGTGAGGTTGTTTAAAATTTGTTGTGCAACTGCACTGGTTAATGTCGCCCCTGAATCTTCAATTCCTGTTCCATGAAAGAGAGATAATTGCTGCGCAAACAGATAAGGACTGATGTCTAAATGATTCATAAGCTCTGATATCTTCGCATGTCTAGCAAACAATTGAATCCACCGTGCAGCCTCTGACGCAGTTATCGCAGCATCCGGATCTATGCTCATTCCTGACCACCACTTCTGATGTACAATCACACCCGTGCCGAGATGACTTCCCGTATACTGCAGAGCAGCCATAAATCCTCCTTGCGCCGAGAGTGGCACACGATTCAAATCCGACCAGCCCACAGCGCTATAATCTGGGTGTAAATGGTTCTGTTGCACGTACTGAGAAACATTTTGCAAAAAGGTATTTACAGTGCTTTTCGTAAAATAAGAACCGTTTGGCAAAGAGTGAAACCACCCCGCCTTTTCCGCAAAGGTTAATGGTGATTCCTGTTGGAATGCAATTCCATACATAGCCACAAGTAACGTGGCCGCTTCAGCACGATCAAATGGCTCTGATACACTAAATGTGTACGAATTGACACCAGGCAACCCATCTAACCAGCCATTGATGCGGTCAAATGCAATCATATTCCACATCTGATTGCTAGACTGTAAGACATCCCAAGCTGGAGCAGGAGCCTTAGAGACATTCCCGTTCGGCACTGCAAGTGATGTCAGTGTTGTCATCATATCGCCTGCCGTCAGCCACGATTGCGATTGCCTAGACGTCGAAGCAAATGCGGAAGTGATATACACCGTGGACCCTAAAGTCACTGCTGTGATCACGAAATAAATCAGCCATTTCGCTTTCATAAAAAAGCCCCCCACTGTGCACTAGCCAAAATACTCCATTGTCGCATTCTATGTCTATGTGAAAAGGAACATTCTGAGTCCACTATATTATTGTAATTATACTATACGAAGTGAGGGTGGGGGGATACAATCAAAAAATTAGTTAATTATCTAAATTACTGGATACCGAAACGTCTGGCCCTTGAAGAAAAGATGGATATACCTAATGACCACTGTACGTTAAAAACTCATTGTCATTCTCATCTACTAAAATTTTATCTTCTGATTTAAATCAACAAATTATAGTATTCCATGCAAATACTATATATTTTTCAATCACTGACTTCGATCGCATCGCAGTAAAGTATATGCATGATGCATACCCCCCTGTAAATCACACAAAATTGGCGCGCGTCTGCAGGATCCCAGTATCCATATGTTGTTCATCCAACATAGCTACCCCTCGTTCATGCAATAGAGTCATATCTCACAGCCAGCGACCAGTCCTTCTCGTTCTTGCGTCATCTAGCCTCACTCCTCAAATCCACCCGGATGACTTTGATGCCAAGTGACGGCCGACTTAATGATCGTTTCAAGATCACTGTGCTGCGGCGCCCACCCAAGTATGTCATGCGCACGCCTGGATGAGGCGACCAGCACGGCAGGATCACCAGCACGACGCGGACCATACAGCGTTGGAACGCATTTCCCCGTTGCCACACCCACCATCCGAATGACTTCATTTACTGTAAATCCCTTGCCATTTCCCAAATTGTACACTTCAGCACCCTCTACATGACGCAGTCGTTCGACCGCCAAACGATGAGCCTGTGCTAGATCCATAACGTGAACATAATCCCTGACACAAGTCCCATCTGGTGTATCATAGTCCGTACCAAACACTGTAATCTGTTCGCGCAGTCCAAGAGCAGCCTGCACAACCAATGGAATGAGATGCGTTTCCGGCAGATGATTTTCCCCGATAGGCAGTGCGTGGTGCGCGCCTGCCGCATTAAAATAACGCAAACTAATTGAACTTAAGCCATACGCTTGATAACAACTAGTAAGCATACGTTCAATCGCAAGTTTGGTATCACCGTAAGGGTTCGTGGGTACAGTTGGATGCTCTTCCGCAATTGGCACTTCAACAGGTTCGCCATAAGTTGCGGCCGTTGAGGAAAAAACAATCCGCAATACTTTTTCTGTAACAAGCGTATCAAGCAATGTACGCGTTTTACACACGTTCGCCTCGTAGTAATCAAGTGGTTGCTGAACACTTTCTCCAACGAGCGATAAAGCCGCAAAATGCACGACCGTATCAATTCCATGTGATCTTATAACCTGTGTCACAAGTTCCCGATCCGCAATATCTCCCTCATACAGTGGAACGCCATGTATGGCCAAACGGTGACCTTGTCGTAAATTATCCAGTACGACAACCTCATATCCCCGATCCACCAACTCGGCAACCGTATGACTTCCGATATACCCTGCTCCACCCGTGACTAAAATGGCCACAACTCTCTAACCTCCTCTGTCATCTCATGGACGCCATCACCAAAATCACTCACATAAAAACTGGGCTCAATTCCAATTTCACGCACATATGTATCGCGAACTTCTGCCTCAAATGAAGTCACAGCTGCAGCCTTAACTAAACTAACTGTGCACCCACCAAAACCTGCGCCCGTCATACGCGAACCAATACATCCTGTTGCACGCCATGCCGACATAGCTAGGGCGTCTAGCTCTTTTCCAGTCACTTCATAATCATCGCGCAGCGATCGATGTGAGTCATTCATCAATTCCCCAAAACGCGCGAGTTCCTGTTGGCGTAATGCTTTGGCTGCAGTCACCACCCGAGCATGTTCATGAATAACATGGCGACCGCGCTTTACTAAAATAGGATCTTCAATGCGTGGACAAAACTCTGTCCACATCTCCTCCGTCATATCGGTCAAAAAGCGGAGCGTCGGATACATCTGTTGAGCTGCAACAAGGACTTTCCCACATTGTTCACGGCGTTCATTATACTTTGAATCTGCCAACTCTCTTCTTTTATTCGTGTTCGCAATGACAATACGCACGTGATCGAATAAAAATGGCACTTGTTCAAATGAGAGCGTGGACGTGTGTAAAAGTAACGCGTGATGTGCTTTGCCAAGACCTACTGCAAATTGATCCATCACACCACAATTTACACCAACAAATAAATTTTCCGCACGCTCCGCTAATAATACCAGACGTTCAAGCGGCAAAGCATGCCCATGCAGCGCATTTAACGCGTACGCCATAACAACCTCTATTGCAGCCGAACTAGATAACCCCGCTTGACTAGGTAAGTCTCCTGCAAACAAAAAGTCCGCACCCGTTAAAGAGAATCCTTGTTCCTGAAATACCCATAAGACACCTTTCGGATAATTGGCATAGTCATCCTCACGAACATACAAAAGATGATCTAACGATGCCTCCACAACATGATCAAAATTAAGCGAACAGAATCGTACGATGCGATCCTGGCGAGGCCTCACAAAGAGAAAAATCCCCTGTGTTAACGCGGCAGGAAAGACAAATCCACCATTATAATCGAGATGTTCCCCGATCATATTGACGCGACCAGGCGCAAAAAACACGCGCACATCAACAAACGAGCCGGGAGAATAGTTCTGAAAGACCTGAACAGCTCGCGAAAAGAGCTCTGTGTTCATCATGATCGCGCTCCGTTCACATCTGTAGCCTCATGAATGGCACGGCGCAACAATACAGCAGTCTCTTCCACTGCCGTTGGATTACACGGTGCCCATGCACCAGTTTCTGAGGATGACAAGTATTTTAATTTGTCCGCTTCACGTAAAGGCGGGTAAAACTCGATGTGAAAATGATACTCATCTTCAACGTTCGATCCATCAACAGGACGTTGATGGATCACCATCATATATGGAAATTCACGTTGAAAAAGATGGTCCATCCCTGCCGTTACCCGCTTAAGAATTAACGCTAGATCGTCGCGCTCTGAAGACGAAAAGTCGGGCAAGGCTGTTCTATGCTGTTTACTTATAATAAAAACACCATATGGATAGTCTGTAAAAAAGGGGATGTGCGCGATGAAATTGTCCGTTTCAACTATGACACGTGCTGCAAACTGTTGCTCTTCACGATTGATTGCACAAAGTAAACATTCTCCATGAGTTTCATAATGCGCTTTCGTTGCGCGTAACTCCGTGCCTACCTTAAGCGGAATATATGGATACGCATAAATCTGTCCATGTGGATGTGACATTGTCACACCCACTTCGCGCCCGCGGTTCTCAAAAATCAGTACATACTTATGACGAGGATCTTTTGCGAGTTCCTGATAGCGATCTGTCCATACATCAACCACCCTACGAATGTGCTCTATAGGCAATTTGGCGAGTGAGGCCGAATGATCTTCAGAATACAAGATCACTTCGCACTTTCCATAGGCTGGCGCTACTTGGTAGAATGCAGTGGAGACTGGGTCCGGGTCCGGTGGAGAGGGGGAAAGAGCCGGAAAGTCATTGTTATAGACATATACGTCGTAATGATCTGGGACTTTCCCTGATCCCGGACAAAATGGACAATAGTCTTCAGGAAGGTGGGGTCTCCCCTGTCTTTTTGAAGCCACCATCGTCCAATCTTGCAATAGCGGATTATAGCGTAGTTCAGTCATCATCAGTCACTTCTTTCATGCAAAAAATCCATTGATGTTGGTACACTCTCGCTTTGCGATCCATACTTCCACGGAAGCGTCCTAAAGCGCTTGCACAGCAGACGGCGGCATCCCATCATCTGTAATAATAAGATCCACATGTAAAAACGCAGAGATCGTTCTGCTAGCGACTCCACCACTGCATCCGGATTCATGTGCGCTAAGTAGAAAAGTTCCGCATTATTGAGGTAAGTGACTCGGTTTCGAAATCATTTGACGATCATACATAAATGCTGAAGTTACATGTTCGTCAATGTTGATTCCTTTTATATCTTTTAACAATGCCGTATCACTTGCCGTCATTTGCGACCCCATCTGTGGAAGACCCGATAACGGGATCGTCAACAAGGCATGCATCTGTTCTGCACGCAACTCATAGCCCGCTCCATCTTTCAAGATAGTGAATGTAATGGTCGTCTGCATGTGGTTCACCACAGACGCAATGAACGCCGCCGTACTCGATGTCGTACTGGCAGATGCTCCTGATATCGGCATGGAGGAGACCAATATTTTGACTAGTTGCTCTACTTTTTGAGTATTCAATGATCCCGTGAATTGGTACCCCCCTGCGATAGGGGTCGCTGTCATATTCTGAAGGGCATCGACTGTTAAACTCGCCCCACCCATTTGATTGGATAAGAGCGTCTGCACGTTTTGCATACCAGGGACGACCTGCCATCCCCCACCTACATCCATATAGAACTTACCATTGCCTAGATACTCCTTCACAGTCGTGATTGCAGGCGTAGATGTAGAACTCGTGGTCGGAGTTGGGATCATTGTTACAACGGAATAGAGTGCTGGTTTTGCATCAACGAACCCTTTCACCGCTAAAATATTCATATGAAGCAAGTTTTGCATACTCTGTATCACACTCTGTGCCGCTTGATCTTGCGCTCCGGCAGTTGTCAGATCTCCTGTCATCTTCATTACAACAGCAGCGTTTGCCTGCATATAGGGAGCGGATGTACTGTTTTGTAGGGCCGAACGCAAAATGGAGGCCTCAGCTTCTGTCATTTTCCAGGAGGAAGGTAGAGATGATGACGGAACACTTTCTAATGCGGCTACACGCTCCACAAAAAACACTTCGTCGCGCAGCGTCATATATGGGCGGTTATCGAGGCCGAGAAACAAACCATGACGATTTGCATAGGTCAGCGCCGTCTCCCCTTGGGTCAACTTCACATGCAAATAGTTGACCGCTATTTGTGCTGCCTCACTACGCGTTACATCAGAATACGAACCAAACGTATTTTTCGAGACAGGCGCAACCAGATGCATATCTAAAGCTTTATGTACATATCCCCAAAGATATGAACGAGTCGGCACATCCTTAAATGGCGAACGCCCAATAGGATCTGATTTTTGTCCTAAAAGCGCCAAAAAGTCATACACAAAGTTGACCTTATTTTCATAGTAAGGCTTTGGTTGCGGACGACCTAAGATAGACAAACCTAATTTCGCGAGTTCTTGCTGGCCCGCAACTGTCGGATGTACATGTCCAGGTTTCACGTAAGTGGATAAATTTTGATTAAAAGCCTGATATGCATTCGCGACAGGAAGGTCATTTTGTGTTGCTTCACCTGCAATGAGCGCATTTTCTGCTTCGACCAACAGCTCACTTGTCGCATGTAGTTTTGTAAGTGACGCCGGGATAGGATCATATACATTGTATAGAACGAGACGTGCGTTTGGATTGAGTTCATGAATTTTGCTTAAAATCGCATGAAAATTTTGCCCGAATTGTGCGATAGCCGAAACAAACTGCATCTTTTCAGCTGATGTCAACGTTCCTGAAAAAGGAGTGGAAGTTGATAGTAGTCCATCTTTTACAGCAGGTTGTAAAATATCATTGCTACCAATATCTAAAGTAATTACCTTCGCACTGCGAACCGTCGAGTCAAAATTAGCTGTCTGCAATGCTTTTAACAAGTTTCCGGATGTCCACCCTGGAATGCCCAGATCAGTCACGCGATATCCTTTGGCCTTGCCAATTAAATAAGGAAACGCTTCTGTAGACGGTGCGCGATTGTTCCCGAGATTATACCCAAATGTAATGGAATCTCCCAAAGCTACTAATGATGGCGCAACATGTTGTGGAGACGTGCTGGTATCTGCCATGGCAGCGGGTGCGGATAGTAATGCAAATGCTATACTGAGCATCGCTATGCTCGGTGGTTTACTCCGTTTCATTAAAATACCCCTCTCCTCGCTTCTTAAAACCGGTAGTTCTTAGCAGATGATATTCGAGACGAAGTTGAAAATTCCTTCTTATAAAAATCCAGAAGAATCATCAAATTCTTCCTGGATAGCTTGGACGAAATCATTCATACTGTAGATAAATAAAAATTTTTACACTTGACATATACTGATTTATTCAGTACTATGTTTTTGTCACTATTTTGAAAGGACGAATTCTCATGACCCCCAAATTTGTCATCCTCGTTCACGCCAATGATACAGAAGGCGCGAAAGCCGCACATGCTCTATTGTACGCAAAAGAGTTGCATGAAGCAGGAATTGAAGTACAGATTATTTTTGACGGTGCAGGTGTAAAGTCACTCGCAGCTTTTATTACTAACACCGAACGTCCTACTCATCAACTGTATCTGAAACTAAAAGAACAAGGGATTATCACTGGTGTGTGCGAATATTGCACAACAGCCATGGGAGTAGCTGACCCCGTGCTACAGTCAGGCATTACTGCACTTAACGAAATAAGCGGTCACCCAAGCATCGCTGAGTTTGTGAAGAAAGGTTTTACCCCAATCATTATGTAAGTGATACAAGGAGGCAATTACAAAATGAGTTCAAAAACAGCCGACCAATTACGCGAAGAGTTGGTAGAAGTTGCACATAAACTATTCGCTGCAGGCGTGATGTTTAAAGGCGAACACGCAAACCTCTCTGCCCGTTTCGATCAAGATCAAATGGTGATCACACGTGGTGGCAACGTTGCAAAATTGGGAAAAGAGGATTTTGCCATTGTAAAATTAGATGGCACCGTCGTAGAAGGTCATATAGAGCCTGTGTTGGCAGAAGTCGTTGAAATGCACGCGGCTGTTTATCGCGCCCGTGAATCTGTTGGCGCTATTATCCATACCCATGCACCACACGTGACAACGTTTGCCATTGCACAGCAGCCTATCCCTGTTGTGTATGAGCCATTACTGCGGTTTGGCATTACGGAGCCTGTGCCAGTTGTTCCTTGGGCGCCACGGGGTTCGACAGAATCGGTCAATGGAATTGTCGATATTGTCAAAGGGCACCCTGGACTTCCTGTAGTCATTCTCGCCAATCACGGATTATTAGCGTTTGGTGCAAATCCACTTGCAACTGCACAAATCGTGACCACACTCGATGAAGCAGCAGAACTCATTATCAACGCGCGACTGATCGGGGGCGAAAAGCCTCTCCCGGATGCTGCCTTTAGCAAAGTGCAAGAACATATGAAGCAATTTGCTCCGAAAGCGATGGCCTAAATATGGATGAGGTGATTATGTACATCATTCCACTTTGACCCCATTGCGCCCGTGCAAAACGGTTCCTTTCGGCGAAAGGAATTCAATTTGAGGAACGCAATATCTTCCTGAATAATAAAAATCGGCAAGAAATGAAAAAATCAACAGATGCCATGACCGTTCCTGTCACAGTTATTTATGATCAGGTACTCGTGGGATTTGATGAACAAGCGTATGCAAGTGCTCTTATGAAAGGTACGAAGAAATAACAAATAAGGCAGTCGAGACAAGTATAATCCTTGTCCTCTACTGCCTTATTAGGTGTCTTTGCTTAGGCTTGCACGGTAATTCCTTCTCCAGAGTGAACGCGCCCAATCACATAACCAGGATTGTCGTTCGCAGTCAGATCAGACAATACAGCATCCAATTTTTCAGGAGCAACCGCTAGCAGAAGCCCACCTGACGTTTCAGGAGAAAAAAGTAAATCGCGTTGATAAGAGCGCAGTTCCTTATCAAAGTCAACCGCATCCCCAAAATACTCTTGATTTTGCCACGTTTTCGTAGGCCAATAGCTTCCGTCTTCCGCTTGCGTTAGCGCACCAGGCAAAACCGGTATTGACTTATAAAAAATGTCGAATTTAACATTGGCTAATTGCGCCATCTCCGTTAGATGCCCAAGCAGGGCAAATCCCGTTATATCGGTTCCGGCTGACAATCCGTGCTTCACAGCAACTTCCGAAGCGATTTTGTTGCTTCTCAACATACTGTGTTTCGCCGTATCCAGATGCTCTTTCAAAATCACTGCATGTTTCCCGCATTTCGCCATAAGTCCAGTACCGAGCGGCTTTGTTAAGACAAGATAGTCGTCTTGTTTTGCACCACCTTTACGCAACAACTGATCGGGTCGCGCGAATCCGATCACAGCTAATCCATACTTTGGTTCCTCATCTTCGACTGTATGACCTCCAACCACAAGTGCCCCTGCATCACGCACGCAATCAAACCCTCCCTGCATGACTTGCATGGCAATGTCGTTTGGCATGTCCTTTGGAAATCCTGCAATATTGAGTACTAATGCAGGGCGACCGCCCATCGCATAAATATCACTCATCGAATTGATCGCGGCAATGGCTCCCCATGCATATGCGTCATCAACAACAGGCGTAATAAAATCAGTTGTAAACACTAATGCCAAGTCATCACTCACTTGATAAACAGCTGCATCATCTGGTTTAGAAATCCCAATTAGTAATCGATCATCTACATATTGGGATTCCAAAAAAGGCTTCATGATCTGCGCAAGGTCCCCCGGACCGAATTTAGCTGCTCACCCAGCGCAAGAAGTAAAAGCGGTCAACTGCGACCAATCACGTTCAAAAAAAACATTCATGCATACTCCCCCTTTCGACTGCGCAAGGATCATACTCGTGAATCATTGTAAGTCATATAGCTAAAACAGACAAACACCACAACAAAAAAAACTTCATCATCAATCAAGATCATAAAGGTTTTTTTATCATTTGGAACCTTGTAGTATTATAGAGGTTGTTCAAAAAGGGGCGAGAACTCTGCGGCGCAGGGCTTCGGCTTGTGCTGGACATGCGTGCTCATGTCCCACCTATCGTACACTCCGCGCGCATGTCCAGACTTCACCAAACCCCTGCTTGCATCTTACCTCAACCCTTTTTGAACAGGATCTTATAGATGATGGAATGCGCTAAAATTCACATACAGCATGTAAATCGCCACCACAACGATCACAGATGAAAAGACATAGTTCAACATTCGCTTGCTTTTACTTAAACGCGTAGCCAACATGGCCCCGAGAATTCCACCAACAATCCCTCCGCCCACGTACTCTAGAACAACCATCCAATCAACCAGTCCACTTATCGCATAGTTCATCGCAGTAGTTAACCCAAACGTTCCAACCGAAAACAACGAACTGCCAATCGCCCAAATCATAGGCATCTCTGTTGAAAAAAGCAAGCCCGGAACGATGAGAAATCCACCGCCAATTCCAAAGAAGCCAGATACAATTCCAACAATTAATCCTGCAGGAATGACTTTACCAAACTTCACATCTATGTCAGGATTCATCTCTGTAGAGTTATTCTTTTTAGGTTTCAGCATTAAGATTGCAACAACCAACATCAATATGGCAAATAGAAATAAAAGCGCCTTCCCATCCATATCCTTGCCAAGCGTTGACCCAATATATGCACCAATGGCACCCGGAATCGCAAAGGCGACCGCAGCTTTCCAACGCACATTACCTACGCGTGCATGCGGGATCAAATTCAAATAGGCATTTACCGCAACAGCAAGCGCCGTCGTCCCAATCACAAGATGAGCATTATGAATCCCCACCACGTATAACAAAAGTGGGACTGCTAAGATTGAGCCGCCCCCTCCGATTAACCCAAGAGCAAATCCAACTACGCCACCAGACAGAATAGCGAGCACGACTTGCACGGGTGTTAGATCCATTGACATCGCTCTTCCTCCTTGATTGCTCACTCATTTTGCGTATTTATCGCATACATCCTGTTTGGTTAGACATCCTTTAACTAAAACTTCATATGTCTAGACTGCGCTGTAACGAACGATTTAACACCATTACCCGCGCTTCATCCAGATATCCCCCTTGATGCGAATCTGCAATGATCGCAGTCGCTTTGTCCGGTTGTTCCTCCATTGTATGATTTCCAAGTTCCTCCCTATCTTATCTCGGTACACTGGGCTTTTGATCGGAAATCCGATCGTCATGCACGTAGATAATAGGGGGATGTGGTAACGTATCCATCGCATTGGCAACAAAATTACCTTAGGGGGTATAATAGCATACGAGACATGCCTAAATCCACTGGAAACTCAATTCTTATTGAGTCGACTTTGCAATGAGTTTATACTGAACATATACTGTGCAAGAATCCCTGTTTCTTGCGGAGTAACCACCCTAGCTGTAATCGCCTTAATCTTATCACTTAATACTAAAGAACAGTTGTCGCAAACGTCGATCTTCTTCAAGACACAACGAGTTGCACGTACATGCCGAACTACATAATCGAATCACTCTTCGCGGCAAACGAAACTTCCCACCGCCCATTTTCCCATTACGTCACAAAAAAATCGAATTTTATCTCCTCAGCCATGTTTACGAAATAGACAACAAAACTTCCACGTATTGTGACGAAAATTACTGTATCATTAACAATTAGGTAGAAATTTAATCGAACAGATGCGGAATCGCCACCGATTGACCCTAAGTCTACAGAAACCATGGCCGATTCAAAAACGAAGATTTCACCCAACTCCATTCAATTGATCTCACTGACTTAAGATGGGAATGCTATTCTTATCTGTTTAACAAGGAGGTTATCACGATGTCTCAAGCAGTTATGGCCCGAGCCCTCTTTGGCATCACGCTGGGTTATCATATTACTTATGCGACGCTCGGAGTGGGGACTCCATTCCTCATTTTCATCGCAGAACTCATGAACTTTCGCACGCATAACCCACTTTATCGTCTATTTGCTAAGCGATTGACACGTGTGGCCATTTTACTCGTTGGAGTCGGAATTGTAACAGGAACAACGGTAGCTATTATGCTTACTGTGCTATGGCCGAAATTCATGGAGGTAGTTGGCCAAATTATTAACCTACCATTCGAACTAGAAGTTTTCGCCTTTATGCTTGAATCGCTATTTCTCGCCATCTACGTCTATGGCGGCGATCGATTAAGTCCAAAAACGCGCATTTTCAGTTCCTTATGTGTATCCATTGGTTCCGGTTTATCTGCATTACTCATAACCGATGTAAATGCCTTTATGAATACTCCAATCGGTCTTACATGGGCTAATGGACAGGTTGAACATGCAAATCCTTGGGCCGCCATGTTAAATCCGTCAATGCCAACAGAGTTAGGACACGTTCTCGCATCTGCTTATATGGCTGTTGCGTTTGTCTTTGCCGCTGTTGCTGCAAATAACTTATTAAAACCCCATCTTACCGCGTTTGAAAGACACTATCATAAACAAAACTTAACCATTACAGTTGCAGTCGGTGGCATTGCTGCTGTATGCACCGCACTTCTAGGAGATGCAGCCGGTAAAATGTTAGCAATCTATCAGCCTGAAAAATTGGCTGCAGCAGAAGGCTTGTTTCATACGACTCGTTATGCGCCACTCGTGATTGGCGGAATTGTCAATGCAGCGCAACAGAAAATTATCGGCGGCATTCCTATACCTGGTCTTTTAAGTTTCCTTGCTACTTATCATTTTAACGGATCAGTTAAAGGGCTCGACAGTTTCCCCAAATGGACGTGGCCGCCACTTATCCCGGTCCACCTGATGTTTGATGCCATGGTTGGAATTGGCACATTTGCAATCGGTGTTGCATTTGTGTACTTTTTATATCATTACAAAGCACGTACAAAACCTACCCCCCGTTGGTTACTTCGGGTGATTTTTGCCACGGGAATACTCTCTATGATCGCAATCGAAGACGGCTGGATTTTTGCTGAAGAAGCGCGTCAACCTTGGATTATTTATGGAATGATGACTGTGGATCAAGCAGTAACGACAACACCTGGCGTGGGGTGGATGTTCGGAGGATTTATGTTGCTCTTTACAATTTTACTTATTGCTACCGTATGGGCATTGCACCATTATTTTAAAAATCATCCATTACAGGGAGACGACGATACGAATGACATCTCTGGAGCCCACACATCTACCACAGAGGTGACTTTATGAATCTCGTCAGTCTGGGTGCCGCCTTTCTTTGGCTATTAGTGCTTGTCTATTCAATCCTTGGAGCGATTGACTTTGGCTCTAGTTATTGGCGCTTTCATTTTCATCTGCGCGGCAACTGGCTGGCCGAATCAGTTGCTATAACGTACGTCTCGCCCACCTGGGAATTGATCAATTCATTTTTAGTGGTCATCCCAGTAGCACTCGTGGGGTTATTCCCGCGAGCAGCATTCACATATGGAACGATATTGGCCCTGCCTGCAACGTTGCTGCTAATTCTGTTAGCTCTGCGCGGCGGTTACTTGCAATTTGGGTATGCATCGAATCTCTTTCGTAAACAAACCATTTATGTCGCAGGGATCACGGGGCTTTTACTTCCAGGTTTATTCATTAGTTTGCTCCCATTATCCCAAGGGGGTTATGTTGAACAAACGAAGACAGGCTATTTGCTTTTGCTGGGGAAATTTTTCTTGAGCCCTATCGTCTATATTTTCATAGCATTTGGAGTAGCCTTGTCACTGTATTTATCTGCACTTTTCCTTGCTCGCTACGCAGATCTAGGTGGTCTCACGGAGGCCTATCAACGCTTCCGAAAAGGTGCACTGTTGACTGGGCCATTGAGTCTATTTCTAGGTGCCCTCGCCTTTACAATCAACACACCGAATGGATTGCAATTATTGGCCCCAAGCGGAACAAATTTACTTTGGCAGTCACTTATGAGCCTTTCACTCATCGCGTTTGTTGCGGGTTTTGGACTTCTCCTTTTACCGAGTAAAGGAATTAAATCTACTTCGCGCTCCTTGTGGATCCTTGGACTTACGATTACCCAAATCATTACCGCTCAGTTCGCGTATGCCATTAGCCACGCAACCTATATTTTGTATCCTATTCTTACGTTCTCTGCGGCAGCATCGAATGCGTCCATGTTTCGCGCAACATTGGTAATACTCATCACTGGATTACTGATCATGACACCTGCGCTTCTGTGGTTTAGACGTCTATTTATTGTCGATGCAAAGTATGTGACTACACATACGAACGAACCACATTAATATTTATCAAAGGAGACTCACCCTTATGCTCATTGCCCCTCTAATAGTTACGCTTCTCTCCCTTCTATTTGCACTCGCCGTGTTGCGAAAATGGCTTCACTCACACAAGGTCAGTGAACAGTACTGGACGATATCCTTGTTCTTCTCTTTTATAGGCTCTCTGTCTTATTGTATAAGTGTAGCGACCGTCCCCCATAGTGCAGTATGGTTTCGGTTGTACTATTTATTTGGTGCCATGTGGATGCCATTACTGATGGGGCTAGGGAGTCTTGGTTTAGTATGGCGTTCGCGTAAGGTGCATCTGATTGCAACACTCATTGGCGGTTTTGGAGTGATCGGCAGTGTTCTCCTGTTGCTTGCACCTATTCAATCCAGTGCCTTAGCAACGATTGACGGTGGACCTGGAATCAATGTGATCATTCCAGGTATCTGGCTTCCCTTTCTCATTCTCATGAACTCCCTTGGCGCGAGCGCGGTCTTTCTTGTGGCCCTTTGGTCCGTCTATTCCACTTTTCGTCACCGTTCTCCCCTGCAGTTTCTCTCAGGCAACATGACGTTAGCTATCGGTGTCGCGACCATTTCGGCCGCCGGTACAGCAGCAAGGTTAGGTGCTCCAAGTTTATTCTGGTGGACCATGGTAATCGGTTGGTGTATCACGTTTAGCGGATATTTAATACTAACGCCAATAAAGCGATTTACCTCTTGAGAAACACCGTCCAAAGACGTATGATCAGAGCAGCAATCGACCATGATCGTTGCGATGTTTACCTTATGTATCGAGTCAGTGCCATAGATTTTTGCAATCGAGAGGTTATATATTTTCGAAAAGGGGAGTACACGCATGATGTGTCCACATTGTGGATCCAAGGGACATTTGGAACAAACCGGTTTTCGTCCTGAATATGAACTATTTTATTGCAGCGTGTGTAAGGTTGAATACGTAGCCTATGCATCAGGCAACGGGGAGTTTAACGATCCCGTTCCACTCCCCAAACAAAAAATACTTCAAACTGATGAAGAATAACTGGCAATCAAAATAACAGCAGATCTCCGCTCACGAAGTATTGAGCGGAGATCTGCTGTTTCCATTCCTAGTGATTTCGCCGCGTGAACCATCGATATCCAACGAATATCCCATCACACCAGAGCGATTGAACAGATCTCCCAGAACACCCGTTTTACTTGTATGGTCCTTCATTTCAAGGTAATCTACATCCATACAAATAAATCACTTATGATACCGAGAGGAGATGCGATCATGTGGACGATTCAAGATACGTTTACAAAATTCGTGTATCCTTTTTGGCTCGATTTTAGCGAGGATTTTACCTTTTCTAGAGCTGCTGATATCATCTCAGGTTTTTCCATTCCGTTACCAGATGAATTACATAAGATCCCGCTTTGGGTGGAATCGCCATTTCAGGATTCAGAACTAGACAATATGCTACCTTATGTGAAACGATACATGCTCTGGCCACAAAATCAACGCAGATTCCGCATTCACAACGACATTTTACAGCTATTTGACGACATGCAGACCACCAGTATGAAACAAGATAGTCCTAGTTTTCATATGTCATCTATCGAACTCTATTTATTTTTTAACGGGGTCGGTTTTATTACGATCGAAATCGAACCCAACTGGTCACGCCCTGCTGACATTTCTGTGGAATGGATTGAAAATATCAACGCTGATTTGGCTTCACTTTTGCGCGGTAAACCCATGCGTCAACGCAACCCTAAATATCATCTCTCTGCCTTTTGTTCAAGCGGGAACCTTCTTCCACTCATGTGCGGAGAACCAGGCACTATGCGCGACTGGATTCACCATCTCTTATCACCGCTTGCAGAGCACCTTGGAAACGATTGTTGGCAACCGATGTGTGATACTTTTTTACCCGTATACGGTGCAGTACTTCTTCGGCGTTCCGAAGTGTTAAGCGCAAGTGAGCCTAACAAATGGGATCACAGCTTTCGTGAATTTGCACTTTCCCATCTGATTGTATTGCGCAAAACACTACCATCAAATAATGGGAATCGATTTGCCCGACAAACGTTTGAAGACTCCCAGTACAATTACATGCCGTACCACAATGTGATCCATACCCAATCCCTTGAAGGCGGATTTGTTCTTGCTTACGACACCGATGTACAGCATTTTAGCGGTCGAAATTCTGCTGCGATGCTGTCATTTCGAACCAACTACTTCTATATGATGTTACTTGCATTACATCAACGTATGAGTATCTTACGCTATGCCATGAAAGCTGCAGAGGCCTCAACCTTGTCGAACCATGCCAAAGAATTGCGGGGACTTCGCGAGCAAATCTATGATTTTACCGCGCGATGTTATTTCAGTCAGGCTTCATTCAGTGAAGAACGAGATCAATTGTACAGACGATGGCAGAGGGCCTTCCATATCATGCAAATGTATAATGAACTGAAAGAAGAGGTACATGACATTGATGGCTATTTGGCTAAAGTCGCCAAGGAACGAGAGTTGGAAACGAAAGAGAATGAACTACGACAAGAGGCGAGAAAGACACAACTGGTGACGTATATTTCGTTTATTTTGCTGCCCTTATCCGTGTTAAGTGGTCTGATCCAAGCTAGCCCCATCATCATGAGATGGTTGAATTTCACTGTCCATCCCATTCAATCGGGCTTAATCATGGCATTTATGGCAGCAGGTGCAATTTTATTACTACGCATATTATGGAGATTATTCACTCGTCCTAAATAGATTTTACCTAGAAATCAAAATTCACATCAAACATGCGCCTACACCATTCTCCCTTTGTATGCATGTGATAGATAGTAATGCCGCACAACTTGAGAAAAATATGCTCTCACCCGAAAGAAGGTTGGAGAATGGAGAAAATACTTCGAGTGATTGTTACACTAGGACTGATTACAGGGTATTTCATCTTAACATGGGATGAATTTAGCATGAGGAGTAGACGACAAATCATAGGCAACGCGATTCTCCTTCCAGCGAGCCTCATTTGGCTATGGCTACTTCGCGGCTCTCGTCAACCTCTTACCTGACGATGCGAGACGCTGTCGGTTTTTTCACCAGAATTGAACTCTTTTAGCTGTTCGTTGAGCTCAGTGTGAGCCGGGTTGGTCTACCCTCGAAAAAATAACTTTCCCCATCCACGGGCTTATAAAGCCTTATAAAACAAGGCTGTGTTTTCGTGAAGTCGTACTCAGAAGTCAAATCCACCCCAAACTTTATGACGTAAAAATCAAATCAAGTCCTTTTTAGTGTGTAAATTCGTCCCTCAGTAGATTCTGGTTATGTCAACCAATTTGATGGATTTTTGCTGCTGCTTTCGCTTGCTCATCTTGCTGTTTTTTCCATGCGATATAATCAGTCATGTCCAGGTACTTATGCCCGGTCCGCCACTTCTCATCCATCTCCATCAGTAGCGCTCCGACAAGTCGAATGACCGAGTTGCGATTTGGGAATATGCGTATGACCCGCTCTCGACGTCGGATTTCCTCGTTTAATCGTTCCATTCCGTTTGTCGTACGTAGCCGTTTGTGATACTTCTCAGGCAATGACAACACAGCGGTAATATCGTCAAATCCGTTCTCTAGCACACGAATTGCCTTTGGCGCTTTCTCCATGTAATCGCTGACGACCTGGTCATAGAGTAGCTTTGCCGTTTTTAGGTCTGGTGCGTCTAGAATTGCCCTGACGCGACCGTATAGTTCACCGTGCAGATTCTTTGGCGTCGCGTCGAGGAAATTACGCATGAAGTGCGTCTGGCACCGTTGCCAAGTACAGCCTTGAAACTGCGCTTTGAGTGCCTTCACAAGTCCGCTGTGACTGTCCGAGACGACGATGTCGGTTCCTCGCAAGTCTCTGCCCTTCAGCCACAAGAAGAACGCTGACCAACTCGCCTCAGACTCGCTGTCTCCAAGCATGATGCCAAGGATTTCACGATAACCTTCCTCCTTCACACCCATGGCAATCATCGTTGCACGAGAGCGGACTCGTCCGTCTTCCCGAATCTTCAGTACAATTGCGTCAACCCGCACAAACAGATACCGGCTCTCCCGGAGGTTGCGGGTGTTCCATCCCTCTACAATCGGATCCAGACGCTTGCACAGCTCTGACACCGTAGACTTAGAGAATTCCGCTCCACACAGTTCTTCAGTAATGGCAGTGACTTTTCGAGTGAACACCCCCTGAATCACCATCTCTACCAACGCCAGAACTAAAGCCAGCTCACTGCGTTGATAGCGAGCAAACAGCTCTGTGGAGAAATTCCCATTACGCAACTGATCCCTAGGCGTAGCCATTGACCAGCATTACGAGTTTCGGGACTAAACTTAAATTTTACAATTCCAGGGAATCATGCGTCGAGGTCAGGGAGAGAAATCGGCTCGTCAAATTACTGATTGAACGCATTGACTATACGCGCAGTGCCGATGAAATTGATGTTCGGGTCCAATTTCGGTAAACCCAGTTACTGAGTGTGCACACGAGAACCGATCCGTATGACCACCTTGCGGATTCAATTGTGTTCTAAAGTGTTTGGGGACATAAAATGTAAAAACCCATTGTGATATCGCATATTTATTCAGCTTGTAAGGGCTTGCTTATGTCGTATTCGCACCCGTTAGTGACAGAAGATAGGACTGTTTGTCTTTTAAAAACACTAAACCGTCTTCCCAAAGTCTGGCAGGTGTCGATACTTCAAGTTCGTTCCTTGACAACAGCGATAGCATCAACGTTAGTGGAAAATGCGACTGACTTGATTGCGTAGGTGAATGCGTGAATCGCATGCCCAAACATATGAGCTGTGACGACAGCTTGCCCAGCTGACCTTGCTTCTGCAATAGCCGCACTATCGTCAGCCTCTCGGGCAATTTCATGGGCAACAAAGGCAGCTGTTCGAGCCTCACCCTCATCTGCTTTTCCTCTGACCCATGCACAAGTTGCGGCGATGGAACTTAATGGACGAACATCTTTCGGATGCTTTTGTTCGAAATAATGAATTATATGCTCAGCGCGGTCTGCAGCCAAAATAGGAGCGTGTCGGCGGGCGCGTCCTTCGTAGTCACTACACGTGGTTGCGCTTTGGCCGAGTCGACCCATTCAGTATAGCCCTTCCCCAGCCAAGATTTGTGAACTCCGTCTCTGCATACAACTCTTGCACGCAAAAAGAGGTACAGCCACATGCCCATTATCTTAGCTTGATGGGCATGTCAGCAGACCCCTTCTGCGCCGGTTCGCTTGAACGCAAGGTTAGGTTGCGAGTTTGACGGCCTCGATGGTTGCCGAAACCACATAATCCGTAATGGGCGTTCCAGGTGCCCAATCGCGAATGAATGACTTGCTTTCGTCTTTGGGGGCAACGCGCACCTGCGTAAAACCGGTTGAATGCAGTATCGTCTTCACTTCGGAAATCAACGAGGCGCCAGCCATGCAGCCCGTATAAAGCGCCATGTCTCTCCGAATGTCCTCGGGCAACTCGGCAAAGGCGACAATATCCGAAACAGCCAGCCGTCCACCCGGTTTCAAAACACGATACGCTTCGGCAAATACACGGGGCTTGTCGGGCGATAGATTGATGACACAGTTAGAAATAATTACATCCACTGTGTCATCTGCTACCGGCAAGCTCTCGATTTCGCCGAGACGGAATTCAACGTTCCGGTAACCGCTCTTTTCCGCATTATCCCGCGCCTTGGAAACCATCTCAGGCGTCATGTCGACGCCGATAACATGGCCTGAATCGCCTACCTGTCGCACGGCAAGAAAGCAGTCGAACCCGCCGCCGCTCCCAAGATCAAGCACCGTTTCACCGGACTTCAGATTTGCTATAGCCTGCGGATTGCCGCATCCCAATCCCATGTTCGCGCCCGAAGGCACAGAACTGACATCATAAGCGGTGTACCCGAGCCCTTGTGATACGGTGACGGCGTTGGCCAAAGGCGCGTCGCAGCACCCCTGGCCGGGGCCGCAACCGACATTGCCTGATGCCACGCGGCCATATTGTTGGCGCACAGCCTGCCGCACACTGTCGTTTGAAGGCGCATTCGAAAGACTACCTCCAGTCTCCGAGGTCGCGACACTTGTTTCTTTCGGCGTTTGGCTGCCCGTGCCGCAACAGGCAGAAGGCGGAGTGCTTGCTTGAACTGGCGTAGTACCGCAACCGCAACCCTCTTCGCCGATTGCTTTCGCTTCGGCATCTTTAACGCAACAAGCGGCGACACCCTCCGGCTCCGGACCGCCGCAACAGCCTTCTCTCGTCTGCAATACGTTCTCATCTTTCTTCGGGTTCTTCAGCACGTTCCTATCGTCTCCTGTCGTTTAGAGTTGTGACGCAAATCTGCGCCATACCCTAAAGACGGAGATGCAACGAAAAAGACGCAAATACTCGATCAGTCGCAGCCACATTTGCGGTTTTTGTCGCGTGATTCATATTCGGTGATGCCACCGCGTCCTGTCTTGATATCGAGCAGTCGAGCAAACGCTGGCGCAACTTTTCGCGTCCACGTTGTACCCTGGACTTTGCCCCGGAAAGAGAAATGTTCAATCGGTTGGCTACCTCCCTCTGCGGCAATCCCTCAATTTCCGACAGAACAAGCGCTGTCCGGTAGATGTCAGGCATATCTGCGATCAGTGGTTGAAGGCATCGAGCCAATTCGGCAACATAGTTCCGTTCCGATTCAGGAGCGGAGAAGTCGTCAGGAAGTTCTTCCCAAGGTTGCAACGAACGGTAATGGTCAGCGATAGCATTCGCCGTGATGCGATATAACCAAGCGGCAATGCTATCGCGAGATTTGAGCGAATGCAGATTTTCACTGGCCTTCAGGAATACTTCTTGAAGGATGTCGTCTACAGCGTTGGTGTCGCGCACTCGTTTTGTGATGTATCCGCGCAACCGGGAGTGATGTTCTTGCCAGAAGCTGCTATTGAGTGCCACGATGATTCAGCCACCTAACTGGGATCTTCTCACGAAACGTAAAAATCAAACGCTCAGACTCGCCGAGAATTCGTAGTGGTCGGAAGCTGAAACTATGCAAATGAGGTTTACATAAGGATCACCTCATGAGTTCAGTTATAATTTTATATTCGATCCTCTATTTTACTGTTTTTCCCACTTGTTGGGAAGCAAGAAAATAGTCGAAGCCGACCCCGCTACAGAGATCGAGCACCGTTTCCCCCGCCAAAAATCCAGCAATCACTTGCGGATTGCCGCATCCCAATCCCATGTTCGCCCCATCAGGAACAGCCTCGACATCTTCAGCCCTGTATCCTAACGCTGCGGAAATCAGTTGCGGTGTGGACGCTGTATTGCCGTCGCAACTCGGACCGCAACCGCATCCATTACCTTGGGCGACCCGACCATACTATTGTCGCATCGCTTGGTGAATTTCATCCTCGCGAACGGAACGCTCACTCTGCTCAGCATCAGACAATTTGTCCATCGCGTTTGCACCCCTCACAATAGATCGGTATTTATCGATGAATGAGGTCAAAAATGGCTTAGGGAACTCGCCCCGCCGGGAGCGTTTTCCCTACTCCGTAGCATACCTGCAGGCTGGCCGTGTGTTGACGAAACGCATCCCAGATCGCTTCGTCAACGCGATAGTACTGATATGTGCCTCGGCGATCATGTTGTACGAGACCTGTGTCTGCCAGCACCCGCAAATGATGCGAAATGGTCGATTGGGCCAGTGGATGCCGTACTGTCAGGTCCACCACACAACACGCGCCGGACTCGGGATCTGGGCCGCTGCAGCAGGAAGAATCCCCGCCTTGCAGGAGATCGAGAAAGAGCGCATACCGTTGTGGATGACCCAATGCTTTGCAAATGGCAACGAAGTCCATAGTCCACCTCATTCATCGATATATATCGATGATATCTGCTAACGCGTGTTTTGTCAACGCATGCAATCGAATCTTCTTCATCATCGAACTATGGCAACAGGCAAAATGGGAAGATTAGTCGTGGTTCGCGGAAATAAAAAAGCACGGGAAGCATATTTACTGCGCACCCCGTGCCCATCGTATTAAATACCGTTTAGCGTCCACGCCAGGTACTCGGCGGTGGCAACCACCGGATCGCGCAGGTCGGATCCATGTAGTGAGCGGGAATGGATTGCGTTCTCCAAGTGCCAGAGAAATCCTAACCTACCCGCCTGCCCGTTCCTATACGGTAGTGCGCACTCGCACCAGTTTGTCCAAATTAATTTGGCGATGGATGCGCATTGAACACGCGCTCCAAACATCCAAACAAAGAAGCCTCCCAGCGATGGGAGGCACATGTGCGATCCTCAATTTTAGTACGTTCCGTTCGTCCAGCCTAGTTCGCTTCCGAATGGGAACTTTAAGATTCGGTTGAGACCATTAATAGACATATGTAGTCGGCCGGCGGGTCGACCCGTCCGGGGCAACGCTCGTCTTCACGCAGACAACTCTAATGCCGTCCACGATGACCGAGATGTCTTCTGAACCTGGGATTCCCGCCGTCTCTTTGACAGTAACTTGCTTAGACGTTGTTGACCTTCAGCGTCTTCACTACATTTTGCAGCACCATCACGAAGTTTCCACCTGTTCCAGGTTTTGTGGGGTACCGCAAATCGAATCCAACCGCTCGACAATCTCTTGGGCGGGATTCACCGGAATATGCAATGCAATGTCCTGAGAGACTCGCTCGATGTGCAACTAGACTCCGAGAAACTCCTTCAGGCGGCCCAATTGATGGCGGTGGTGGCGGTAGTGCATCTCTATCAATTGAAACCACTCTTTGGCGTTCAAGTATCCGAACCCCGGGTGCTCCACCGTGTTCTCTGCGGGGATTTCGTCCAGCGTCGGTGCGATGGATCGCATGCGGACAATCACGTCCTGCATGCCCGCTCGAATCTCTTCTTTGCTCTCCGGCTGCGCGGGCGTGTACTGCGGCGACGGTGGCACCTGAATCTGAATTGGTGGGAAGCTCCCTACACGAAACACCTCTTTCCCTCTGTCATTCTTGGCCCCGCCAACGTGCACGGCGGGATTCGAGGCATCGCGACACGCATCAACGTTGGGTAATTGCATGAAGCGGGCGCTGTTCATCAGGTGGACCATCATTTGCCCAAGGGACCACGCGTTATCGCTCGGTTTGCGGCAGAGTTGGTCCATGCTCAGATTCGTTAGTTCGTTCAAGTACAATTCCGTCTGGGCCCCGACGCTCGATACAATCTCATTCGTGTTCATACGGTTTATTCATTCCTCTCCTGTGTTTTCATCTCCATTTTGCAGATGGCTCCTGACAGCAGTATGTCAGTATCTCCGCAGCATGTTTTCAATCTCGCTTCGTACCTGTAAACGAAACGCGTGCGGCTCGGTCACCTCGACGCCCGCGCCCCAACTGAGCACCCATTTGAGCACATCCTTCGGTTGCCGGACGCGCAATGTCACGTCGATGGCATCGGTGCCCATCGTCATCGACTCCATGAAGAAGTTGTCAGACTCAAGCACGGCGTCCCGCAGGTGCAGCTGGAACTGAAGGTGCACCAGGAACTGTCGGTCATCCTTGGGCGCGTAGCGGCGGAGCCCAAAATCCGCAGGGCGCTCGAACGGCTCGTCCAACACGACGACGTCCCGTATCCTGGACAGGCGAAAGTGACGGATGTCGTTGCGCAGATCACAGTGTGCAATCAGCATCCATGTCCCCTGAACCAGCGCAAGCCCGTATGGCGCGACCGTTCGCTCCGTCTCGCGCTCCTCGTCCGCGAGAATGGATGGCTTCGTGTAGCGAAAACGCACTTTTTTCTCCGCCAGCAACGCGCCGCGAATTCGCGCGAGCACCGTCATCTCCACTCCATTCTGTCTGGTGGACCTGCGCAGGTTCAGGATCTTCGTTGATTCGCGAAACTCCTCCACCCGCATACGCACATGCGCGGGCAGCACGCTCTCAATCTTGTGCCGGCTCGACTCCGCCTGGGTGGAATACGGCGGATCGAACTGCTGCTCCACAAACTCGGTGCCCATCAGAAGAGAGACGGCCTCTTCCACCGTGAGCTGCACCGGCGGCAGAAAGTATCCGTCCATGAGGCAATACCCCTGTCCGGGCGACGCGACAATTGGCACGCCTGATTCGGAGAGGGCCTGCATGTCCCGGTAAATGGTGCGGACGCTGGTCTCGAATCGTTCCGCCAAGTCCACCGCGCGCCGACTGCCTTTTCTCTGCAACTCGATCACGATGCCAAGCAAGCGATCCATTCTGTTCATAGCGGGAATGCTCCTTTGTCCGATTCCTTCCAGGACTATGCTGCCCGAGAGCTACACAGGTATTGCCGCTTTAGGTTGGATAATCATGCAATGCATCGGTTGAGCGGTTATTCTGTTTATGCCCCAAATGCGCAATAAAACGAGAAAACTCAAACTGAATATTGATTGCAATATGGGTTGGAACAGCTCGCGTGCTTCTACCCGGTTATACGCGACCATCTCGCCATTTATAGAAACCACTACGAGATACACCTAACACCTAACACCTAACACATCTTTTCAACTCGAAACTCGTTCCTATGCTGTTCAATAAACAAAAATATCTGAGAAGGCTTAATCTCCCTCAACAGGGCAGAAACCGACTCGCGCAGGACTATGATTTCAGACTCCAAAGTATCCAGTACCGACTTGTACAAACAAACACTCCCCCAAAACAGGCATGGTATGTCTAAATCTAATATAAATTCGTCATGGTCGTCTATATCTACGAATAAAGAGCGTATCACCAAAAGTATTGAGCGACCCTCCGTTACTTACCATATAATCTACTAACCGCTCATGTGAAAAACAACAAGGTTTCTCTTGCGCTAACCCAGCTAATAGTTTGTCAAGATTGGCAGTGAAAATTCTTTTGTTCTGTCTATTCGTTTTTCAATTACTCGATCACTTCAACCGAAAGACCAGTCGCTTTCGATATTTTTTCTATGGAATCGCCTAGTTTTAGCAACATACATGCGATATCCCTTTTTTCTTCTTCGTGGCCTTTTTCTATACCCTTATCCTCAGCCTCTTGGATCATCTCTCTTAACATATTCGTCATTTTCAACGCCTCTTTCAATCGTTTTTCTTGTTCCTCTGTCATCATCCGGCCACTCATCGCAAGCATCACAATCATTAATCAGGCTCTGTTCATGAGGATCAAGAATCGCTTGGATGAGCTGTAAAGTACGTTCAAACGCTTCTTCTTGCGTCATCTGCTCGTACCGCAAATGCAACGCAATGGTTTCACCCTTCTTTCAGTATAAGTAGTAAAAGCCCCCTTGAGAAGGGGGCTTTTACTACTTATACTGAAAAACAAGAAGGAGACGAACCAGTGACGACATATCACAACGAACCCATTGATCTCATGGTTGACTATGCATTCAAGCAATTGTTTGGACAAGCGCGAAATGAGGACTTATTGATTTCCTTTCTCAATGCGTTGCTTAAAAACAGTCTAGCGGCACCGATTATCTCTGTGCAATTTGGCAATACAGAGCAATCTCCTGAATATCAAGAAGATAAGCTCTCACGTATGGATGTTTTCGTAGAAACGGATCGAAAAGAGCGTATCAACATTGAAATGCAAGTGGCTCATGACCACGGAATGGCGAAACGCACCTTATATTACTGGGCGGAGTTGTATCGTGGACAAGTGGTGTCAGGCGCTTCCTATCACCAGTTGCAT